>JAPOVS010000060.1 GCA_026708055.1 bacterium
GGATCGCTCGCGGGTTCGGGCCTCGGGGCGGCTATCCTCGCCGCGATGAGCATTCTCGCCGTGGATTCGTTGCCGCCAAGCCCGTTGGCGGCCCTTCGGGAATTGGTGTCCAGCGAAGCGCATCTTGACCGGATCCGGCGCGACCAGATCGCAGCGGCGCTCTCCGAGGGCGCAAGTTGGGATGATGTCGGCGACGCGCTAGGGGTCAGCGCCCGAGAGGCGTCGGAGTACTACTGCGCCGATGTGTGGCGGCGACTCGAGGCGAACGCGGCGCGAAATGCTGATATCTCTGACGAGGAAGCAATGGGGATCGCAGTTACAGAGGTACGAGCGGTCCGGCGCGGACTCCACTTGACCTAATCGCCGCCATGCGCGCCTCCCTCGGCGACGGGTTGCATGCTGCCGACCCGGTCGAAGAGCTGATCGGCTGGCTCGATGTGGAACCCGATGACGACCTCGACGCCGTGATCTACGGGCTCGACGGGTGAGGTTCGCCGACACTTCCTAACGACGTGTGACCAACGTCCGCGGTGGCGGAGCGTTCGGTCCTTCGATGTCAATCCGACGAGGCGGTCTTCAGCACACTGGAGGTCAGCGGCGGTGCCGTCTGGTCGAGGTTCCCCATAGGAGCATCCTCATTGGCGTAGCCAGCTCACCGCCGGGGTCGTACACCTCGCACCCAATGACCTGACTAGGACCGGTCCTACTGTAAGCAGCGTTCAGAGCAGGCCATTGGCAAGCGCTCTGACCTGGGATTCTTCAATGGCCACTTACTCTAAAGTCTTTAGAGTAAGTGCATGTGGACAATGGACGTGGTGCACGGCGCAGTCGGCCGGCCCTGGTTGCGACGCGTGTTGCTGTAACTAATTTATAGTAGTTCCATGACCACGGGCGCGGTGGAGCGGGCACTCGGGGGGCGCTCCGACAGTCGTGGGAGCGAACTCCTCCGCCTTCCCGAAGACCAATGGTTCGACCGCAAGAGCGCCCGCGTCGGTGAGCGGGAACTCGCTGACACCCTTATCGCATTCGCCAACGCGGAGGGCGGAACGGTGGTCGTCGGGCTGTGGAACGGCGTCGTGGAGGGGATCGCCGCGGCGGGTCCGGCCAAGTTGGCCAAGTGGCAGCAGGCGGCGATCGACTTCACGGTGCCCCCGGTACCTCACAAGGCCCGACTCGTGGAATGCTGCAATTCCCGGGGCGAGGGAGACCGGCTACTCGTCGTGGAGGTGAATGTCTCAGAGCAGGTCCACGCCAACCGGAAGGACGACGTTTATCTGCGGGTCGGGGATGAGAACCGCCGACTCGCCTACTCCCAGCGGCAGGAGTTGCTCTATGACAAGGGGCAGGCGTGCTTCGAGGCAACGCCTGTCGCCGGTGCCGGAATGGAAGATCTGGATGGCGGTCTCCTGGCCGACTACGCCGAGGCCGTCAACCATCCCGACCCGGAGCGGCTGCTCGACGCCCGTGGCCTGCTGAGCGCCGCTGGGGATGTCACCGCGGCGGCCGTGCTGCTCTTCGGGACCCATCCGCAGCGCCGGCTGCCCGAGGCGTGCGTCCGTGTGCTCCGCTACCGGGGCGCCGAACGCGGCACCGGGGCCCGCCAGCAACTCCTCTCCGATGTCCGCATCGAGGGTGCGATCCCGCGGCTCCTCGAGGAGGCTCGCCAGGCGATCGCCGATCTCCTGCCTGCCCGTCGTGCACTGGCGGGCAGCGGGCGCTTCGAACGGACACCGCTCGTTCCCACCGATGCCTGGGTCGAGGGCGTCGTGAACGCGGTGATCCACCGTTCCTACAGCGTGGGCGGCGACCACATCAGGGTCGAGATCTTCGACGACCGCATCGAGATCGAGAGTCCCGGACGTTTTCCGGGCGTCGTGGACGTGTCGGATCCGCTGCACATCTCCCGGTTCGCGCGCAATCCGAGGATCGCCAGGGTCTGTGCCGACCTCCGCTTCGGGCAGGAACTCGGTGAGGGCATCCGGCGCATCTTCGAGGAGATGAGACTCGCCGGCCTGGCCGAACCGGCCTACACCCAGACCGCCGGCAGTGTCCGCCTGACGCTCTCCTCGGTCCTCGTGGACAGGGCCCTGGAGGAGCGGCTCCCCCGGTCTGCCCGGAGCGTCCTCCGACTGATCCGCGAAGCCGGCCGCCTGAGCACCGGAGAAGCGGTCGAGGCGACCGGCAGCTCTCGCCCTGCTGTGCTGCGACAACTCCAGGCGCTCGAGCGGGAGGGGCTCATCGAGTGGGTGGGCAAGTCGAAGAAGGACCCGCGGGCTTACTGGAAGCTCCGAGTGGGCTGAGACTTTAGAGCGGCGGTCGGATGCGACAGCGGCCGCGAATGCGATCTGATCTGCCGCCGCGCCGGCCGACTCACCGCCATCGAGATCAAATCGGGCGCGACCGTCGCGTCGGACTGGTTCAAGACACTCGTCAGAATCTCCGAGGACCTGCCGGCGGTCACATCCAAGGCCGTCGTCTACGGCGGAACTGAACGCCAACAGCGAACCGCCGCCGACGTGGTCCCCTGGGCCGGCTTCGCGGACTACCTCGGACAGATCGACGCCGCCCCGTACCCGCCGCCCGCGCCGGGCCACGGCGAAGGACCGACGCCTCCGGAGCCCCCGCCCGGCGACCTCACCCTCTGAACCGACTCGCCTCGGCGGTTCCAGCGGCGCGGCCCGCGCGTCGGCGACGCCGCGGCATGAGATATATCTCGCCCCGAGAAGCTAGCTGCTAGCCGCCGCGGACGAAACCCCAACCCGCGCCGCGCCCGTCCGGCCGCGCTGCGTGGCAGCTGGATCGCTCGCGGGTTCGGGCCTCGGGGCGGCTATCCTCGCCGCGATGAGCATTCTCGCCGTGGATTCGTTGCCGCCAAGCCCGTTGGCGGCCCTTCGGGAATTGGTGTCCAGCGAAGCGCATCTTGACCGGATCCGGCGCGACCAGATCGCAGCGGCGCTCTCCGAGGGCGCAAGTTGGGATGATGTCGGCGACGCGCTAGGGGTCAGCGCCCGAGAGGCGTCGGAGTACTACTGCGCCGATGTGTGGCGGCGACTCGAGGCGAACGCGGCGCGAAATGCTGATATCTCTGACGAGGAAGCAATGGGGATCGCAGTTACAGAGGTACGAGCGGTCCGGCGCGAACTCCACTTGACCTGATCGCCGCCATGCGCGTCATCCTGGACGCGAACATCTTCATCTCCGCCGCGATCGCTGCTGGGCCGCCACTGAAGGCGTTGAGTGCGTGCATCGAGCGGCCCGACATTGACCTCATCGTATGCCCGACGCTGTGGCGCGAGGTTGGGCGCTCCCTCCTTACGAAACCAGGGCTCCTGAAGCGCATCCCGCCCGACGAGACGCGCGAGTTCATGCGCCGTATCAAACCACTCGTTCATCTCGTCCCCGATCCCGTTGCGGTGGAGGAGTTCACCGAAGACCCCAAGGACAACTACCTGATTTCCCTTGCTCGGGAACAGGGTGTAGCCCTCATCGTGAGTGGGGACAGGGACCTGCTTGATTGGACCGAGCAGAGGCCACCAGTCGTGCCCCCCGCCGCGTTCGTCGTATCCCTTGAACCGGACGTCGACACCCCTCCAGACTTGACCCCGTGAGTCGCTGGGCTCGGTCGCGACGCGTGAGCGCCGGCACCCGGAGCGTCCGTTCGCGCGCTGCGAGCCGGGATCCTCCCGGCTCCGGGGCGGTCCTTATGGTGTACATCTCAGAGATGCGGCGTATCCAGCTCTATGTGGACGCGGATATGGATGATGCGCTCACCGCTCAGGCGGCAAAGCGTGGCACGAACCGCTCGGCGCTGGTCCGCGACGCCGTGCGCGCCTCCCTCGGCGACGGGTTGCACGCTGCCGACCCGGTCGAAGAGCTGATCGGCAGGCTCGATGTGGAACCCGATGACGACCTCGACGCCGTGATCTACGGGCTCGACGGGTGAGGTTCGCCGACACTTCCTTCTGGTCGGACTCCATCCCATTCAGCGCTCAGGCTACATCCAGATCGGCTCGGAGGAGCCGCACCTTTGGCAGTTGAGCAAGTATCGACTCCCATCTTTGCGAATCTGTACCTGCTTGTCCCGTCTTGCGCAGGCTCCACAGGCAGAGCACTCCGTGGGCATCGGCGTGTTCGCCTGGCACGCATTGCATTTCCAGTAAAAGCTGTAGCGCTTTCGAGCCGTGAGGTCCTTTGAACCGCAGTGCCTGCATGTCGCATGTGCCCGCCGTGCAGGCGAAGCACCAGAGCGATCAATATGCCTCTCGGCAAGAAATCCGGCCACCTGCTCGGCTTCCTGTTCCTCCATTCTCCACCTGCTGCCGTAGTCTCCGTAGACTCTTCTCTTATTCGATTTTGCACCCTGGCGATGCCGCTCAAGTTCCTCGCTCATCTTCGCGGGCACTAGATCGGCTTTGGTCACGAACATCCGAAATGGCTCTTGGGGTTCCTTCCACTCGTCGAGCCGCTTGATCATTCCCCCGTCGGACACAGCAACAATGAGTTGGATTGGCGCTCTTTTGAAGCCCTGCTGATCTGTCCCGTGGATGAATCTGCCGATCGTGCGTAACCCCACGGGGAATCTTCCAAGCAAGTCTTCCCGATTGCGTTGCAGGAAGGCTCGAAGGAAGTCGCGCTGCAACTCAGCTTGCCGGATCGGCGACGGCATTCCCGTCTCCCTGCTGCCCCACACGCGAGTCCACTCATCTCCTCCCGAGCCATCAGGGCGCACTCGCACCTCTCCTGAAACCGCCTTGCTCTCGATGATGAAAAACCCGAAGCGATGTACGAGCAGATGATCGATCTGGCACACCCCCGCGGAGCCATCGTGTTCTGGCTGGTCGGGATCCTCGAGCCGCAGGCCGTGCAACACGAAGACATCCGGGTCTTCAGAGAAACTTCGGTGCAGGTAGTGCGCCATTTGCCGCTCAGCCGTGACGCCAGCCTGTTGGCGCGGATCGCTCGGCCGACCACATTGTTCGTATGGCTTGACGATCATCTGAGCTTCTCGGCGTTCATCTCGGCGAGCATCCTGGGGTGAAGCGGCGGTCAGACGGGCTCGCCGGTGAGTAGGTCGGCGGTGTTGAGGCGGTCTTGGATCGTCGTGAGGATGGCGTGCGTCTCGGCGGCGAGGCCGGTGGCCACACGGCGCGCCTCGAATTCGGAGACGGCGATGTGTGCCACCGAGCATGCGGCGCCGGCGAGCCGGCGGGCCAGGTCGGCGGCTTCGTCGACGGTGACTTCGGGCCGGTCGGCGGCGTAGGCGCCCGCGCGGCGCCACATCGACACTTCGTCGTATGCGAGGCCGGCCAGGGCGCGGTCCACGGCAGGCCTCCGCGCCGGGATGTCGTCGAGCAACTTGTCGACGTCGTGAACATACCGGACCGGTTTGCCGTCCAGGGCGGTGAGCGCCTTGAGCGAGTGCTCGACCACCATCGCGGCCTTGGCGCACACATCGATCAGCCGGGCCCGTTGAAGCCGCTCGCATTCCTCGATCCGTCCCGCTTCGGCTGCGCCGGTCTCCCAGTCGCTGGGCTTCAGACAGTTCCGCAGCAGGCTCATCTCCCGATGCGCGTCGTCGAGGCGCTGCGCGGCCTCCTTGTCGTTCGTGTCCGGCAAGCCGATCTCCTTGTCCCAGTTCACGTTCCCGGCAGGACGGTCTACCAGTGCCACTGCGCTGGGGGCTATTCCCGCCTCGAACGAGGCCGACACCCGAGCCACGCGGCGGGCCCACTCGGGGCGGTCGGTGACATGCACATCCACGCTGTGGCCGCACGCCTCTCCGGCGGTGCGCGCCAGTTCGCCTCGGAGCGCCCACCTCCGGGCGTAGTCCAAGTCGTCGAAGATCGCCACGAGGTCGATGTCACTGTGGAGACGCTGGTCGCCCCGCGCCACCGAGCCGAACAGCAGCACCTTCCCCGCGCCGGCGGCCACGAGCGCATCGGCGGCACGTCGCGCCGCCACCTCCGACGGGACGGCAACGTCCATCCCGCAACTCTATCGCCCGGCCCGATTCGCCCGGGACCTGACGCCATCGCGGTGGCGGAGCGTTCTGACCTTCGAGGTCAATCTGACGAGGTGGTCTTCGCGGAGGCACTCGCAGACGCTCGGGTGATCGTCGCCGAGAACGTCGTCGACTACTGGCCCCTGGGTCCGCCGCGTTGCGAGCCGGCCGTACCTCTCCGACCCTCATGTTCACCAGCAACCGCACCTATCCGACAGCAACCTGAGGTTCTCCCTGCTGGCTTGGCATCTCGATTAGGGGGTGGTCATGTCTGTGATGCGGGAGCACACCCCGCCGTCGGGGGGGACTCGGCGGCGGTTCGCGAAGGAGTTCAAGGCCGACGCGGTGGCGTTGATCCTCGACGGTGACCGGTCGATCGCGTCGGTGGCGCGGGGTCTCGGGATCGGGGAGACGAATCTGGGGAGCTGGGTTCGCCGGGCCCGCATCGATCGGGGCGAGAAGCCGGGGCTCGCGAGTTCTGAGCGCGCCGGGTTGGCGCGGCTGCGCCGGGAGGACGCGCGGCTGGGTATGGGGCGTGAGTTGCTCAAGCGAGCGGCGGCCTCCTGGGTCTAGGAGTCGGGGCAGTGACCCGTTGTCGGTGGGTCGCTGCCCGGAGGGCCGAAGGGTTCCCGGCAACGATGGTGCGCCGTGTCGCGCAGGTGGCCCGCCGGGGGTTCTACGCCTGGTGTGGCCGCTACAACACCCAGCGGCTCCACTCCAGCCTCGCCTACCAGACCCCGACAGAATGGGAGGACCACCACCGGCCGACACACGAACCAGACCAGCCGCATCAACCACGTGTCAACCCAACGGGGGGAAGCTCAGAGCACTAGGTATTACGTATGGAGCGACACCCGGGGATCGTGTTCCGCATCGGACCCGCTGGGCGTCGAGCCGGCTTGGCTGGGGGTCCCGATGTCTGGGAGGTCGTGCAGGCGTGTCTCGGGGACGACGCTGACGATCCGCTGACGCCCGCGGCAGTCGCCGAGCAGATGGGGTTGACGGCCGACCAGGTCGGCGTGGCGTTCCGGTACGCGGAGTTCAGGGACGAGATCGACGCCCGGATCCGCATGGTGGCCGAGGACGCGGAGCGAGCTGAGGCGGCGTGGCGAACTGAGCGGGAACTTCTCGGTAGATGAGGCTGCTGATCGACGAGATGTGGCCGCCCAAATGACGGGTTAGTTCATGTGCCGGAGGATGGCCGCAGACTGCTCGGCAGGTCTCCTTGGGGCTCGTAGTTCTCGAGCGCCCGCTGGGCGGCGCTGTGCCATTGCTTGATGAATCGCTGCTCAAGAACACTCGTCTTCTCGGATACGTAAGTCATGAACCAACCCAACAAGCCATCTCAGGCATGCAGCGATCCCGGCGAGTGACGACGCCAGCCGAGTTCCTCCAGCGTCCAATGACCCTTCGCGCCGTTCCCGAGCATCGAGGTGCGCGCCGATGCCGCTGCGCAATCGGGTGAATCGCCGGAAATCGTGTTACAAATCCGCTCGACCACCTCAGAGTCATACATGGTCGCGGAGTCCGTCCGCTGAGACCGGCCGCGGGGTCAGTCGGTGTTGACGTGGAGGCCGTCGTAGTAGACGTGTTGCTTCTCGAAGCGCTGCTGGATGCGGTCGGGCATGGGGGTGAGGTCGACTTGGCGGCCGGCTTGCATGACCATCTTGAGCAGCTTGCGGCGGCCGAGCACGGAGATGTCCTTGGAGGGGTCGCCGTCGACCACGATGACGTCGGCGAGCTTTCCGGGCTCCAGGCTGCCGATCTCGTGCTCCCAGCGGGGGAGCGTGACCGCTGCCTTCGACGTGCCGCACGAGATCGCCTCGATCGGCGTGAGACCGCAGTGCGTGACCAGGATCTCCATCTCCTTGTGGTGCCAGTGGCCGTAGGGGGTCAGTGAGAAGCCGGACTCCGATCCGGCGATGATGGGAACCCCGGCGTCGTAGGCCTGCCGGATGTTCTCGGCGCCCTCGTCGATCTCCCGCTTGAGCCCGTCGCGCGAGGCGGCCGACATCTCCGCGTCGAGCGCGTCGAGCGCGTTCACCAGCAGCGGCAGCGTCGGGCAGATCGGGATCTTCTTCTCGGCCACCACCTCCAGGCCCTCGTCGTCCATGAACGAGGCGTGCATGATCCAGTCGAAGCCCGCCTTGGCGGCGAACGTGACCGACTCCGCAGAGCGGGCGTGAATCGTGCACTTCCTGCCCAGCCGGTGTACCTCGTCGGCGAGCAGTTCCAGTTCGTCGAGGCGGAACGAGCAGCCGACCAGCGGGTTGTAGTAGCTGGTGGCGTCGCCGGAGCCGGCGACCTTGACGAAATCCACGGTGTCCTTGATCTGCAACCGCACGGTCTCGAGGATCTCGTCCTTGTTGCGCACCAGGACGCTGGCGTTGCCGACCGGGTTCTCGATCCAGTTGGGGAAGGCGTCGCCGAGCCCCTGATGGGTCGTGATCTCCGGTCCGGCCACGCAGAAGCGCGGCCCCTCCACGAGCCCGGCGTCGACGGCGTCGCGCACGGCGATCGGCACGCGGTACACCGCCGCGGGATCCGAAGCGCTCGTGACGCCGGCGCGCAGGACCTTCCCGGCGTTGTAGCCGGCGAGGATGGCCCGCCACTCGGCGGAGCCGTACATCGCCAGCTCCTCCTCGCTGCGCGGCTCGCCGTAGGAGATGTGGCAGTGCGCATCCACGATGCCGGGCAGGACCGAGCCGTTCCCGGCGTCGATCACCTCGGCCGCGTCGTTCTGCTTCCATTGCTCGGGCAGGTCGTCCTTCGGGCCGACCCAGGCGATGCGGTCGCCGAGCACCGCCACAGCGCCGTCCTCGATGGCCGGCGCGCCGGTGCCGTCGATCACCCGCCCGTAGAAGAGGTACTCATCGGATCCGCTCATGGCGAGCCCCCCAGGTGTTCCGTGCCCGTCGGGATGTGCGCACTGGTCTTGCCGAGGTTCACATAGACCCACTTCCGGCGGCCCATCCACGCTACGAAAGGCGATCGTACCCGCTCGAATCCGGGCGGGCAGGTTGTCGAGAGCAGCCCCCAGAACGCCGACCAGCGCTGCGTGTGCTCGACCAGCGGCCGCTCGCGCGCCTCCCATTCGGCCAGACCCCGCTCGACGTCGTCCCGGTGGCGATCAGCCGAGACCGCCAGCGACAGCATGTTGGACATCGCCAGGCACGCTCCCTGGCCGAGGTTCGGCGGCTGTGAGTGGGCGGCATCCCCGCCGATCGCCACGCGCCCCTTGTGCCAGGACTTGAGCCGCACCATGGAGAACGAGTCCCAGCGTGCCTCGGTCTCGGGTGTCACCCGCCGGAACCAGGACTCGAGCCGGGGGAACGACGAGATCCAGGTGTCGTGATCGATCGGAACCCGACGGGCCTTGGTGTCGTCGTTGCGGGCGCAGACCGCGAAGTACACCCAGTCGTGGTGGCAGGGCGTGTACAGCACCCTGCGGGTCCTCGACCAGTACTCGATGCAGCGCTGCGTCTCGGGATCAACCCGCTCGGCCTCGGTGCGGGGGATCAGCATCCGGGTGGCGCCGTCTCGCAGGATCCGCTTCTGGCGCCCCAGTCCGACCGAGTCGCGGATCTGCGAGTGAAGGCCGTCGGCGCCGACGACGAGGTCGGCCTTCACGGTGCGGCCGTCCTCGAAGGTGAGTTCACCCGTCGGTGTGGCAGCGATCGCTCTGGCGCCGGTCACGAGCTCTGCGCCGAGGTCGGTGGCTCGCTGCGCCAGCGCGCTGTGCAGCAGCGGTCGCAGCATGGTCGTCAGCCGATCCCCGGGCTCGTGGGAGTACTTGAAGCTCTCGACCGTCCGGGCCCACTCGTCCCGCACGTCGAACCGGTGGACCGGGTGCGACGTCGGCATCAACTCGTCGTAGACGCCCAGCGCCTCCAACGTCCGGAGGCCGTTCTCCCACACGTAGAGCCCGGCGCCCAGTTCCCGCAGCGTGGGGGACTGCTCCCAGACGCGTGTCCGCCACCCCCGCTCGGCGAAGGCGATGGCGCAGGCCAGTCCCGCCAGGCCGCCCCCGGCGATCTCGACGGACGGTCCGGACATCAGGAGGCGCGCTCGATGAAACGCCGCTGGATCCCGTTGAACGCGGCCGATTGCTCGAGCGAGGCCATGTGGCCCGCCCTGGGCAGCTCCACGAACTCCGCGCCGGCGACGGCCTCGGCCACGGCACGGCCGTAGGCGGGGAGTGTCACGAAGTCCGACTCGCCGACGGTCACCAGTGTCGGCATATCCAGTGAGCCGAGTTCGTCAGTGACATCGTGGGCGAGACCGGCGTCGTACTGGCCCATGTGCGATCCCGTTCCCATCCGTCTGATCAGTTCCGCCACCTCGCCGAGGGCACCTGACGTGAACCCGTGGCGGGCGAAGTGCTGCGGCGACACCAGGAAGAACGCGTCGCGCATCCAGAGGTCGGGGTTGTTCGCCGCCGCAGTGGCCTGGCGAGCCTGGAGCCAGGCGCGGATGTGCGGGGCGGCCGAAGTCGCCGCCCAGGTGCTGTGCAGGGAGAGCGAGGCGACCCGCTCCGGTTCGGAGGCGGCAAGGGCCAAAGCGATGGCTGAACCCAGCGAGTGTCCTGCTATGTGTGCGTCGGGCCAACCGACCTCGTCCAGGACGGCGACGACGTCGCCGGCCATGGCGTCCGGGGTCCAATCCCCGTCCGGGAGCGGATCGGACCGGCCCGTACCGGCATTGTCGACGAGGAGGCAGGTCGCCCACTCGGCGAATGCCGCTGTCTGGGCAAGTGTCCAGTAGGTGCCCGGCAGGCCGGTCCCCGCCACGAGGACCAGCCGCGCCGGGCCGTCTCCCGCGAGCTGATAGGAGATCGCCCGGTCGCCGCGCCGCGCGTAGTCGGCCGTGTTGTCGGTCACCTGGTTGTGCCCCGTGCCGGCGGCCGCGATCGCGCCGCGCCGCGCCGGGCGTCGTGCGCGCTGTTGTCAGTCACTCTGGGGGATGATCGCCACGCCGTCGACCTCCACCGTGAGCCCCTCGAGGGCGAGCGCGGTGACGCCGAGAAGTGTCGAGGCCGGGTACGGCGCCTTGAAGTACTGCTTCCGGATCGCCAGGATCCGCTCACGGTCCCGCAGGTCGGTCAGGTAGAGCCGGAGTTGCACTATGTCGTTGAGCGTCGCACCGACCGTGGCGAGGGTGGCGGCGATGCCGTCCAGCGTGTAGCGCATCTGCGCCTGCGGGTCGCCGGGAGCGACGACCGATCCGTCCGGCGCGAGTGCGGTGTGGCCCGCGATGTACACCGTGTCGCCGACCACGCGGGCGAACGAGTACAGGCCGACGGTCAGCTGGCCTTTCGGTGAGGCGACGACACCGTCGACGCATTCGAGTTCGGTCATCTGCTTCTCCCTCGACTTCTGGCTCGTCTCATAGGTCCGTCACGAAGCCCTGCTTGAGGGACTCGTCGTAGCGGAACCGGCCCTGGAGGTAGATCTTGTTCTTCTCCCAGGAGTACTCCCTGCGCTCGGGGATCGGCGTCTCCCGGTCGACGGGGGAGCCGCCCTTGAGGATCATGGCGATCTTGGACGGCGACTGCAGCACGCGGATGTCGGCGACCGGATCGGCGGCGAGCACCAGGACGTCCGCGAGCTTGCCTGCCTCGAGCGTGCCGATGCGGTCGGCCCACTGCGGCACGGTCACGGCGGCCGCGCCGGTGCCGGCGTGGATGGCCTCGAGGGGCGACAGGCCGAGGTGGGTCACCAGGATCTCCATCTCGAAGGCGTGCCACTCGCCGAAGGGCACCAGCGACCAGCCGGTCTCGGACCCCGAGATGATGGTCGCCCCCTGCCTGAAGGCGCCGCCGAGGTTCTCGCTGGCGGCGTCCACCTCGCGCTTGAAGACGTCCAGCGAGCTGGCGCCGGCATCGCCAGCGGAGGCCAGCAGGTTCACCAGCAGCGTCAGCGCCGGCACGATCGGGATGTCCTTCTCGAGGATCAGGTCCAGACCTTCGGAGTCCATGTACGAGGCGTGCTGGAGCCAGTCGAATCCGGCTGCGGCGCAGGCCCGGACCGACTGCGAGGTGCGGGCGTGCACGGTGCACTTCCGCCCCAGCCGGTGGGTCTCCGACGCCATGAGCGTGAACTCGTCCTCGGTGAAGGCCATCCCCTCCACCGGCCCGGAGGTCACCGCCGAGTCGTTCGACCCGGAGACCTTGATGACGTCGACGCCGTCCTTGACCTGCAGGCGGATCTCCTCGACGATCTCGTCGGGGCTCTTGACGAGCACCCCTGCCTGGCCGGGGGGGAACTCCATCCAGCTGGGGAAGGCGTCCTCCAGACCCTGGCGGCTGGTGATCTGCCGGCCGGCGGCGGCCATGCGGGGGCCCTCCACGATCCCCGCGTCGATGGCGTCGCGCAGGCAGGCCGAGATGTTGAACGTCGTGGCGGGGTCCGAGAGGCTCGTGACGCCGGCGCGCAGCACCTTGCGCACGTTCCAGGCGGCCAGCATCGAGCGGTACTCCACCGGCGTGTAGAGGGCCAACTCCTCCTCCGATCGGGCCTCCCCGAATGAGGTGTGGACGTGGGCGTCGACGATGCCGGGCATGACCGTGCGGTCGGGGCCCGTCACGTGGGTGAGTTCCATTGCCGCGTACTTCTCGGGCACGGCGGCCGCGTCACCGACCCACTCGATGGTGTCGCCGACGACGATCACCGTCCCGTCGGCGATTGGGGCCCCGCCGGTCCCGTCGACGACCTGGCCGTCCAGTCGGTATCCGTTGCTCATGGCTGCGCTCCTTCGGGGATGCCGGCGATGGCTTCGATCTCGACGAGCATGTCCGGAATGGCGAGCGCGCTGACCTCGAACAGCGTGCTGGCCGGCTTGGCGTCGCCGAAGAACTCCTTGCGGACGGGGTTGATGGCCGCCCGGTCATTGATGTCGGTCAGGAAGACCGTGACCTTCAGCACGTCGCCCATGTCCGCTCCGACGGCTTGCAGGGCGTCGCGGATGTTCTGCAGTATGACCCGTGTCTGGGTGACCGGGTCGCCCTTGCCGACCACGTTGCCGTCGCTGTCGAAGGCAGCGGCCCCCGACACGAAGAGCAGGTCACCGAAACGGACCGCGTCGGTGTAGTGGCTGATCGGCTCCGCGGCGCCCTCGACTCTGATCTCCTGTCTCGTTGCCACGGTCAGCTCCTTTGTTTGTTGGATTCAGCTTGTTCGGTGGATTCCACATCGCTCAGAAACTCGTCGATCACCTCGTTGAGTTCCGCGCCCCGCTCGACCCACATGAAGTGTCCCGCCTTGGGGATCACGTGGCGCCGCGCCCCCGGGATCGCCGCGGCGACGGTCTCGTTGTAGCGGGGCAGCGTGATGAGATCCTCGTCGCCGTAGACCACCAGCGTGGGGCAGGTGATCCCTCCGAGGCGGTCCGTGGTGTCGTGGCGCATGTCGGCGTCGAAGTGCCCGATGTAGGCGTGCACGGGCTGGGCGCTGGAGTTGGCGGCGAAGCACGCCTCGACCTGCGCCTGGACGTCGGGCTCGAGGTCGATGACCGTGTGTCCCGACATCCAGAACGAGAACGCCCGGAAGACCTCGATCGGCGCCTCGGAGCGGAGCGTGAGCAGCCGGGCCTCGAACCAGCGGCGGATGTGGTGCTCGCGGACGGTCGAGGACCACGTGGATATCAGCGTCGCCGAGCGGACGAGTTCGGGCCATCCCAGCGCCAGTTCCTGGATGATCGCCGAGCCCAGGCTGACGCCGGCGAAGTGGGCCGGCGGCAGGTCGAGATGCTCGACGAGGCCGACGACGTCGCGGGCGAAGGTGCGCACCGAGTAGCCGTCCTCGGGCGAGTCGCTCTTGCCGGCGCCGCGCAGATCGAAGGTGACGCACCGGTAGCGCTTCTCGAAGTGCGGGGTCTGCCAGACGTCCCACACGCCACCGCCGATGCCCGTGCCGGCTACCCAGACGAGCGGATCCCCCTGACCTCGCTCGGTGTAGTGCAGCCTGATCCCGTTGACGTTCACGTACGGCATGGTTCACCCGATCGCTCGTCCACCGTCGACATTGAACTCGGTGCCGGTGATCCATGTCGAGGACTCGGACACCAGCAGGGCCACCATCCCGGCGATGTCGTCGGGCTCACCGACCCGCCCGAGCGGGAAGATGGAGGTGAGCTCGTCCAGCATCCGGTCGTACACCTCGGGGTCCATGCCGGCGTCGATGTAGATGTCGCTGCGCACCAGCGACGGCCGGACCACGTTGACCCGTACGCCGTGGGGCGCCAACTCGGCGGCGAGCGCCTTGGACAGCCCCTCGATCGCCCCCTTGGTGGAGGTGTAGCCCACGGCGTTGGCGAGCGGCCGCTGGGTCAGCATCGAACTGAAGTTGACCACGGCGCCGCGTGTCGCCTTGAGGTCGTCGAGGCACTGCTGGATCATGATGAGCGTTCCCTCCACGTTGGTGCGGAACTGCTCACGCAGCGCATCGAGGGTCAGATCCTCGATGGACTGCTCGATGATCGTCCCGGCCGAGTTGACCAGGCCGTACACGGGCCCCAGCGACGCTCGGATCTCCGTGAGGCAGGCGGCCACCCGGGTGGGCTCGCGCACGTCACAGCTGAAGGCCCGGATCCGGCCGCTCGTGGTGTAGCCGCGGAGCTTCCCGGGGCGCCGGCCGAGGGCGGCGACGGGATGACCCGCGTCGGCCAGGACTTCGCAGCACCGGCGCCCGATACCGGTTCCTGCGCCGGTGACAACGACAACCCCGCCTTCGGTTGCCATCGAATCGCGGTTCAGACGGTCACGGGCAAGTCGATGCTGTAGAGCTCGGCCGCGGTCTTGTAGGCGATCCTGTCGATCGTCTCCTGGGCCAGGCCCGCCACGCGGTCCTCCACGATGCTGCGCGAGTCCGGGAACGTGCAGCGCACGTGGGGGAAGTCCGACCCCCACGAGAGGCTCATGTCCTCGCCCAGCAGATCCACCACGTGACGCATGTAGGGGTCGTCGATGGCGGTGTGGTAGCAGCGCTTGAGGGCGAGGTCGCGGACCGGGGTGTTGAGATCGCGCAGGCCCCAGTCCGGCGGGTAGTCGTTCTCCAGCTGGTCGAGGCGGTACATGAAGTTCGGCAGCCAGGCCACCTCGTACTCGCCGAGCTGGACCTTCAGTTCGGGGAATCGGTCGAGGACGCGGCCGAAGACGAACTCGTTGGCCAGGGTCGGCTGGACCTCCTGCAGCACCGCGATCGTCATGGCGGCGGCGTCGCCGATCTCGTCGGTGCCGAGCGTGAAGGGGTCGCGCTCGTTGCCGGTGATGATGTGCAGGATGATCGGGTTGTCCGTCTCGACCGCCGTCTGCCAGAGCGGGTCGTAGGCGGGGTCGCGATAGGGCGGGGCACCGGGCACGTTGGCGCAGAAGATCATGGTGCCCTTCATCCCCCGGGCGGTGGTGCGTTCGACCTCGGCGCAGGCCCAGGCAACGTCGTCGGTGGGGACCATGGCGGTGGCCAGGAACCGGTCCGGGTGGGCGCCGGCGAACTCGGCGGCCCAGTCGTTGTAGGCCCGTGCGCAGTCCCGCCGCAGGTCGGGATCGGTGATGCGCATGCCGTAGAGCATCCAGGTGGAGTTGAGGATCTCGAAGGCCACCCCGTCGATGTCCAGCGCCTTCACGCGTGCGTCGGGGTTCGCGCCGGCCTGCAGAACCAGGGCGTTGATCTCGGGATCATCGTTGGTCTGGTCGATGATGCCGCCGCCGATGGGGATGTATTCGAGCCCCGTGAAGAAGAGCGGACCGCCCTCGACGTCGGTGATGAGCCGCGGCAGCACCTCGTCGTCCCAGGTCGAGCCCAGCGCCTTCTGCCACAGGTCGTAGGGCTCCACGAGGTGGGAGTCGGCCGAGATCAGGTGCTCGAACATCGTCATGAACTTCCCCTCCGCTCGCTGGTTCGGATGGGCGATTTGCGCCTCACCGGCGGCAGACGCTATCCCTAATCCGCATCGCTGGTGAGTGTCAAACCGGGCATGCGGAGATCGCCGGTGCGGGCTTGGCCGGTCTGGCCACGGCGATTGCATTGGCTCATCGCGGTTGGACCGTGCGCATGCACGAGGCCGCTCCGGAGTTGCGCGAGATCGGCGCCGGGCTCTACATCTGGGAGAACGGGCTGCGCGTGCTCGAGGCCCTCGACATGTACGACAAGATCGAGGCGCGGGCGCATCGGGTGCCGGCCTTCGACGTGGTTGACGAGCGCTACCGGTTGGTGCATCGCATGGAGTTCTCCACCAAGCCCGGCGAGCGTCTGTTCATCGTGCTGCGCCCGGAACTGCATCGGGCACTCGTGGACTACGCGCAGTCGCTCGGCGTCGAGATCCAGACGTCATCCCGTGTGCTGAGCGCCGACCCTTCCGGGAGTATCCGACTCGAGGACGGCGCACGCCACAAGGCGGACCTCGTCGTCGGCGCCGATGGGCTCAACTCGGCGGTCCGAGACTCGCTGGGGATGCTCAGGCGCAAGCGGGATCTCATCGACGGCGCAATCCGCCTTCTGATCCCGCGGCGGGCCACCGAGCGGGTTGACCCCCATTTCCAGCGCTGCATCGAGTACTGGCGCGGCCCGCGGCGGATCCTGTACACGCCGGCCGGACCGGACGACGTCTACCTCTGCTTCACTTCCCAGGCGTCCGATGAGGCGGCCACACAGATCCCCCTCGACCTGGACATGTGGCGGCCGAACTTCCCGCGCCTGGCCGATGCGCTGGAGCGGGTGACCGACAAGACGCCGGCCCGCTGGGATCGTTTCTCGATGGTCAAGGTCAAGGCCTGGTCGCGGGGCAGGGTGGCGATCCTGGGCGATGCCCTGCACGCGCAGCCCCCGAACCTCGGCCAGGGTGCCGGTCTCGGCATGCAGGGAGGCTTGGCGCTGGCGCACGCGCTCTCGCAGTCATCCGATGTGGAGTCCGGGCTGGCGCTCTGGGAGCAGACCGAGCGGGAGATCGTGGCGCACACGCAGCGGTGGACCTGGCTCTGGGGACTGTCCTCGGCGGCGTTCCCCCATCAGATGCAGCGGGCGCGGTCGCGGTTCGTGAGTTGGCTGGCGAGCCGTGAGCGGGTCGGGCGCAATGTCAGCCGCACCGCCTTCCACGTCCCGACGGGCGGCCTTCCCACCGGCGGCTAGCCACGTATCCGTCGTTCCTGCGAAGGCCGGAACCCAGTTCGGTCCGAGAGTGCGGATCGTGCGACTGGATGATGGATTCCGGCACCCGCCGGAATGACGGGAGGGGGTTCCGTGGCGCCGAACGCCGGCTTCGCCGACCTGCTCAGCGTTCGCCTAGCCGCCCCGGACGAACGGGATTCCCAGCGCCGCGGGTTGGCGGACCCGGACGATGAGGCCTCCGAGCACGGCGATCGTCAGGGCGTAGGGGAACGCCAGCCACAGCAGCGACGGCAGGCTCACCTCGGGCTCGAATATCACCAGCAGGAAGACGCCGACGAACGACACCAGGGCGACGGTCAGTTCGGGCGTGAACATCCGGTGCTCGGCCGCGAGGTAGGCGGGCCGGCGGCGCTCCAAGGTCAGGCGCTGCACGATGAACGCAAGGATCAGCGCGGCCAGCACGATCCAGACGCTGCGCGGCACGAAGGTCTCGGCCTGCAGGCGCAACTGCAGGGCGTCGGCCGCGCCGAACAACGCAGCGGCGGCCGCCACCCCGAGCGGGCGCCATCCGCCCACGATCACCGCGGCGAGCGCCAGGAACCCCCGCCCGGCGGTCATGCCGTCGAGGAAGGTGCCGACGAGGCCGATCGACAGGAAGGCGCCGCCGAGCCCGGCGAAGCCGCCGGCGATCAGGACGCCCTGCCAGCGAAGTGCCCGCACGCTCACGCCGGCGGTCTCGTCGGCCTCGGGAAGCTCGCCTGCCGCCCGCATCTGGAGTCCCCACGTCGTCTTGTAGAACAGCACCCACACGACGGGCACCAGCAGCAGCGCGATGTAGACGAGCGGGATCTGGCTGAACAGCGCCGGCCCGATCACCGGGATCTCCTTCAGGCCGGGTATCTCGAGCCGCGCCATGCGGTCGATGAAGAGATCCGGCTGGTTCTGCGAGTACTTCTGGAAGGCGAAGGCGGACAGGCCGGCGCCGAGGATGTTGAGCGCCACCCCCACCACGATCTGATCGGCGCCCGCCTGGATGGATGCGAACGCCATGATGACCGCCAGGAGCACGCCCGCCAGGACGCCGGCGAGCACGCCGAGCCACGGGTTCCCGAGTTCGCCGCCCGCCCAGAAGCCGGCGAAGGCCCCAACCAGCATCATGCCCTCGAGCCCGATGTTGAAAACACCGGCGATCTCGGAGATCAACTCGCCAAGGGCGACGAGAATCAGCGGGCTGGCGATCAGGATCGCGGCGCGCAGGAACTCGCTATCGAACGGCGTCATCTTCCCGCTCCACTGCGGCCCGCCGGGTCGTGGCCCGGGCGTCCATCCAACGGGTGAGGATCACGGACGTGGCGACGAGGACGACGATGATGCCCTGAGTGATGAAGATCATCTCCGAGGGCACGTCGGCGCGGACCTGCATGACGCTGCCGCCCGTGTCCAGGATGGCGAACAGGGCGGCGGCCGCCACGCAGCCGACAGGGGAGTTCCGGGCGACGAGGGCGACCACGATGCCCGTGAAACCGATGTTTCCGGCGAACCCGCCGGAGAGGACGTTGCGTTCACCGCCGATGACGAGACCGGTGCCGCTCAAGCCGGCCAACGCCCCCGACAGAACGAAGCTGACAACGATCGTGCGGATGGTCTGGACGCCCGCATGGCGCGCCGAGGTGGGATTCTCGCCCGCCAGCCGGAGCTTGTAGCCGAACACGGTCCGGTTCAGGACGAAGACGATGATGACGACCGCCGCGACCGTCAGGAAGATCTCCATCGTGAAAGGCGTCCTGTCGACGAGAGCCGGCCATCGGTACTCCGACGGCAGCGGCCGGGACTGGAATGCGGAACTGGACAGGTCGTGGAGCGGCCCGCGCACGATCCAGAGCAGCACCTGGGTGGCGATGAAGGTGAGCATCAGGGTCGAGACGATCTCGTTCACGCCGCGCTTGGCCCAGAGAACGGCGGCGATGCCGGCGAAGAGCGCGCCTGCGAGCATGCCGGCGAGGGTCGCCAGGATGAGGGCGAGCGCCGGTGGCAGCGAGGGGCCCTCCAGGGCGATGTACGCCGAGACGATGCCCCCGGCGATCATCTGGCCCTGGAGTCCCAGGTTCACCTTGGCGCCGCGGAACGCCACGATCCAGCCGAGCGCGATGAGCACCAGGGGGGACATGCGCGCCGCGGTGATGGCGATGCGCTCGCGGGTGCCGAGCGAGCCGTCGAGCAGAGCCAGGAGAGCGTCGACGGGCGATCCGCCGGTGGCGGCGATGATGCCCAGCGAGATGGCGACACCGGCGATCACCAGGACGATCGCCAGCAGGACGTTCACGGCGGGGTCGCGGACCCGCCCGGAGGTTAGAAACCGATGGATTGCGGCCGAGGAGGTCAGCGCTCCACCGCTTCCAGCATGGCCTTGTCCTCCTCCTCGATCGCCTCCCCGCCCATCAACAACCCGAGTCGTGCGTACGTGGCCTCGTTGCGATCCAGCGTGGCCAGGAACCTCCCGTCCACCATCACGGCAACCCGGTCCGAGAGCAGCAGGATCTCCTCGATCTCGGTGGAGAACAGGACGATGGCGCAGCCGCGCTCACGCTCGGCCTGCATGCGGGAAAGCACCGTCTCGGTCGCACCCACGTCGAGGCCTCTCGTCGGCTGGGAGGCGATGAGCAGCGGCGGCCGGCGGCACAACTCACGTGCCAGCACCGCCTTCTGCTGGTTGCCGCCGGAGAGATGCCGCATCTTCACGCGGGAACCGGGCGTGCGAATGTCGTACTCGCCGATCAGGTCGGAGCAGAACTGGTCCACGGCCGGATCGTTGATGATTCCCCAGCGCTGCATCCGGCCGAGCGCCAACTCCTTCATGACGAGGTTGTCGCGGACCGAGAGCTCCAGCGCCAGTGCCGTGTGGTGGCGATCCGCAGGGATCGCCGACCCGCCGAGGCGGTAGAAGTCCAGCGGCGACATCACGGTGAACCAATCATCGCCGTATCCCAGCCGACCGCTGGTCGGGGCCCGCAGGCCGGTCAGCACCTCGGCCAGCTCCTGCTGGCCGTTGCCGTCGACGCCGGCAATGCCGAGGATCTCCCCCGCCCGGACCTTGAGGGAGATCCCGTCGAGAGCCAGACGGCCGTCCTCGGAGACCAGGCTGATGTCCTCGGCCACCAAGGCCACCGGGCCGCGTTCCCGCTCGGTGACCTGCACGTCGAACATCACGTCCCGGCCGATCGTCATCCGGGCAAGTTCGGCCTTGTCGGTGTCGGCGACATTGACGGTTCCCACGACATGTCCCTGGCGCAGGACCGTGCACCGGTCGGCGATCCCCATCAGCTCGTCGAGCTTGTGGGTGATGAGGATGATGGAGTGGCCCTGGCCGGCGAGGTTCCGGAGTATCCGGACGAGGTGCTCCCACTCCAAGGGTGTGAGCACCGAGGTGGGCTCGTCGAGGATGAGGATCTCGGCGCCCCCGTAGAGCAGCTTGATGATCTCGACGCGCTGGCGGGCGCCCACCGAGAGATCCTCCACGAGGGCGTCGGGATCGACGTCGAGATGGTAGGCCTCGGACATCTCGCGCACGCGGGTGCTGATCCCCCCGATGTTGGCGAAGATGCCCTTCGAGCCGATGCTGCTGAGCGCCAGGTTCTCGGCGACCGTGAGGGTCGGTGCGAGGGCGAAGTGCTGGTACACCATGCCGATCCCGAGGTCCTGGGCATCGGCCGGCTTGCGGATGCGAGCCGGCCGGCCGTCGACCTCGATCGAACCCTCGTCGGGGTCCAGCATCCCGCTGACGATGCTCATCAGCGTGGACTTGCCCGCGCCGTTCTCCCCGAGGATCGCCAGGATCTCGCCGCGACGCACGTCGAGCGAGATCCCGGCGTTCGCCGTGACCCCCGGGAAGTGCTTTGTTATTCCGGTCAGTCTGAGCCGGATGCTGTCGGTTTGGTCCGAGGTCACCTCGCGGTGACTTCGGAGGGCAGCTGCAGCGAGCCGTCCTTGATGGCCGCGACCGTGTCCTCGGCCAGCGCAACCAGCTCAGCGTCCTGGTAGCCGGAGCAGAGGTTGAAGAACTGGATGGACTCGTCCTCGAGGCCGTACGCCGCGGTGCGGGGCGGCAGCGTGCCGTTGGCGAAGTCGCCGATGGCCGCGGTCACCATTGCGGGGATGTCGGAGACGTTGTTGCCCACGATGTTGTCGCCGCGATCGCACCGGTCGACCACCGGGCTGAACAGCAGCACCTCGCCGGCGGCCTCGTCAGCAGCCTGCTGGAGGCCGACGAAGCCGGCGTCCACGAAGCCGTAGAGCACGTCCACGCCGGAGGCGATCTGCGCTGTGGCCGCCTGCTGGGTGCCGGGCACGTCGGAGTAGCTGGAGACGACGGTCTCGACGACCTCGATGTCGGGGTTGACCGACTGGGCGCCCTGGGTGTACCCGGCGAGGGCGGTGCGCTCGATCGGGAACGTGGGGCCGGTGATGTAGCCGATCTTGCCGCTCTGGGAGAGTGTCCCGGCGATGACGCCCATCGGGTAGGTGGCCCAGCCGTAGACCGTGACGTAGCCGTAGACGTTGTCGGGCACGTCGCCCTGTGCGAAGAAGCCCGATGTGATGATGTAGGTGGTGTCGGGGTTCTCCTCGGCGATGGGCAGGAGTGCGCCGAAGACGGTGATGTCGGCAACCACGAGATCGTGCTGCTCGGTGAGGTTGCGGATGGCGTCACCCGCAGCGGTCTCGTCGCCGAGATTGTCGACGATCGACGGGCTGCCGCCGTAGGCGACGACGCCCTCGTAGACGCTCTGGAAGTACGCCTGGTCGTTGCGCGGTCCGCCGAGTGCCAACCCGAACGAGATCCCCTCGTCGGCCGGCGGTGGCGGGGGCTCGGGTGCGGGCGGCGGCGGTTCGGCGGGAGCCGGCGCCGGCGGCTCGGGTGCGGGCGGCGGTGCAGACGCCTCCTCGTCGTCGCCACAGGCAGCGGCGACCAATGCCAGGATCGCCAGGAGAGCAATCAATATCTTGCTAGTAGTTCTACGCTTGTTCACGCGTTTTCCTTTCATTTTGCAGCCAGGTCAGGCCTGTCCCCTCGGAAGCCTGCGGCAGTCTAGGGCGAACGGTTTCGGGCGATCAAACGGCGGGAAGGGGGCCTTGACAGAAATAGTTAGTAAGCTAAACTGACAAATAATGCGAGGCCGATCGGACTCCAGCCTGCTGCGGCTGATCAACAGCCGGAAGATCGTCGACACAGTGCTGGCGGTCGCCCCGCTCGGCATCTCCCGGGCCGAGGTGGCTCGAGCCACGGGCTTGTCCAAGCCGACCGTCTCGGCACTCGTGGGTGACCTGGAGGCCGCCGGTCTCATGCGGATGGCCGATCCCGGCAGCCCCAGCGGGGACATCGGTCGCCCCGCGGCGCTCTACGAGATCATTCCTGACTCCAGCCTCGTCATCGGGGCCGACATCGGTGCCACGAAGATCATCGTCGGAGTGGCCGACCTGCTCGGTCGGCCGATGGCGGAGGAGATGATCGAGACTCCTTCGGACGCCGCGGCCGCCGCCGACGCGGTCTGCGACGCCGCGCTGCGGCTGCTCGAAGACTCCGCCGGCGGTTCCGGACGACTCCGCAACGCCTGCGTCGGCGTGCCGGGCGTGTACCGCGCCGACACCGACAGCGTGGAGATGGCGCTGAACCTGCCCGGGTTCGAGGGCCTCAACTTCCATGCGCACCTGACGGATCGGTTGGGCGTGCCGGTGCAGATCGACAACGACGTGAACCTGGCGGCGGTCGGCGAGGCCGACGCCGGCGCCGATCAAACCGATTTCGCCGCCGTCTCCATCGGAACGGGCATCGGGTCGGGACTCATCATCGGCGGCGATCTCTACCGTGGCGGCACCGGTGCCGCCGGCGAGTTGGGGTCGCTGATCCTCCCGACGACCGACGGGATCGCGGGTGCCGGAGGACGCGTGACGCTGGAGGACGTCGCCTCCGCGCCGGCCATCCGGCGGATCTTCGACCGGGCGGTGCGCAACGGCCGATCCTCGGCGCTGGACGGCGGCGCGGAGGTCGCCGACATCTTCTCCGCCGCCGCCGCCGGCGACGAGGCGGCCGGCCACGCCCTGTCGACGGCAGCCGGTGCCATGGCCGATGCCGTGACCCACTTGTGCCTCATCAACGACCCGGCACTGATCATCTTCGGTGGTGGCGTCGGGGCCAACCCCGTCTTCGTGGAGGCTGTGGCCGCCGAACTCGACGGTCTCCTGGCGCACCCGCCGGCGTTGGCGCCGTCGACCCTGGGACGGCGTGCCACGTTCCTCGGGGCGATCTCGCTGGCATTGCGCTCGCTGCGGGAGTCACTGGTCGAGCAGGCGTTGGACGGCCGCGAGATTCGGGGGGCACGCCGGTGAGCGAAGCGGCCGCCGCAGCAGCCGTCGCCGGGGCGGTCGACGCCGAGAGCCTCGTGGACCTCGTGCGCGAGGCCGTTCGCATCCCCAGCGTCACGGGAGCCGAGGCCGACTTCGCCACCTGGGTACGTGACCAACTCTCGGCCGGAGGCTGGGAAGACGTGTGCACCGCTGACGCCGTCCCGGGGCGCCCCAACGTGTACGCAGGCGCCGGCGCCTCCGGCGAGGGTCGGTCACTGGTGCTCGCCGGCCACCTCGACACGGTGGCGGTCGACGACTGGCACCAGGAGTGGTCCGGAACCGACCGCGCCGATCCCTTCGGCGCTCACCTCATCGACGGCGAGATCTGGGGTCGCGGCGTGGCCGACCAGAAGGCCGGCATCTGCGCGGTCATCGAAGCCCTGCGCGCCGTGCGCCGTCGCGGGTACCGGCCCGGTGGTCGGGTCACGGGGCTGTTCGTGTGCGACGAGGAATCGGGCCGGCCCGGCACCGGCGTGTCGGCGGGGATGCGGGCGGCGATGAGCGACGTGTTCGGCGGAGCGGGCGAGGACGGTCCGGCCGACTTCGCCATCTACACCGAACCCACCACCTCAGCGGTCTACACGGCGCAGATGGGCTTCTGCATCGCCGACATCGCTCTCATCGGACGTTCGGCCTATTTCGGGACGCCCGAGTTGGGGGTGGACGCCCTGCGCGCCGGTCACACCTTGCAGACCGAACTGTGGCAGTACTCCGCCGAGCTCGGATCCCGGGGTGGCCACGAGCTGTTGGGAGAGGCGTTCCTGCTGGTCACCAGGGTTTCGGCGGGAGGCAACATCGCCGTTCCGGGCCGCTTCGAGTTGTCGCTGATCCGCAAGATCCTGCCTGGGGAGGACCTGGCTGAAGCGGCCTCCGAGATCGCTGCTATCACCGATGAGGTCGCCGAGCGCCACGGGGTGACGGCCGAGCTTGCGTTCACCGCGCCCCGTGACCACCCGGTCGGCGGCACCCCCGACGAGGTGCCGTCCAGCCACCCCGGCGTCGCCGGGCTGTGCCGCTCCATCGAGGCGACCACCGGACGATCCGCCCGTGTCGAGGGCGCGCCCTACTGGTCGGAGAAGCCTTTCCTGCGCGCCCTCGGCATTCCCGGCGTCTACTTCGCGCCGGGCGACATCGCCAACTGCCACACGCCGTTCGAGCGTCTCGAGATCGACGAACTCATTTCTGCAACCCGCAGCCTGGCGCACTTCGTGGCGTCGTGGTGCGGCGTACAGAAGCTGCAGACAACACCTGGTTAAGGAGGGGTGAATGAAAGCGAAATCCACACGACTGCGACTGCTGACGGCTGTTGCGCTGCTGGCCACGATCGGCCTGCTCGCCGCGGCCTGCGGGGGTGACGACGGGGCCGCGACGCCGGCCCCGCAACCAGCGCCCGCGCCGGGGCCGGAGCCGGTTCCCGAACCGCCGCCACCCGCGCCGGAGCCCCCGGCGCCCGCACCTGAACCGCCGGCACCGGCCCCGGAGCCGCCGGCGCCGGCGCCCGAGCCCCCGCCACCACCCGAGCCGCCTCCCGCGCCCGCCTTCGAGCCGCCGGTGACGCAGGGTCCCGGCGGTGAGGAGGCCACGTCGTCGGCGGAGATCAGCCTCACCGACGCCGAGGCCGACGAGGTGCGCGCCGGGGGCTACACCGCGGCCCTGCTGTGGCACACGGCGGGGGCGTTCACCGACGCCGTCAGTCAGGGCGCCCGCGACGCCTTCGCCGACCTGGGCATCGAGGTGATCGCCGAGACCAACGCCTCTTTCGACGCCGCACAGCAGGCCAACGACGTCGAGACCGTGATGGCCCAGAGCCCCGACATCATCATCAGCCTGGTGCTCGACCCGGTCTCGGGGGCCGAGGCCTTCCGTCCCGCCGTGGACGCCGGGGTGCAGCTGGTGTTCCTCTCCAACGTGCCCGAGGGCTATGTGCAGGGGGTGGACTACGTGGGCCTGGTGACCGACGACTTGGCTGCCATGGGCATCGCTGCCGCCGACCTGCTGGCCGACGCGCTCGGGGGCGAGGGCGAGGTGGGGTTCATCTTCCACGACGCCCCGTACTACGTCACCAACCAGCGCGACCAGGCCTTCAAGGCCTGGATCGAGGGCAACTACCCCGGTATGGAGATCGTGGCGGAGCAGGGTCTGGCCGACCCGGCTGCGGCGGAGGAGATCGCCTCCACACTGCTGACGCGCCACCCCGACCTCGACGGTATCTACGCCCCGTGGTCGGCGGGCCCCGCCGACGGCGTGCTGGCCGCCCTGCGTGCCGCCGGCGCCGCCGACGTGGCGGTGGTGACCCTGGACCTGGACACCAACGTGTCGCTCGACCTCGTGGAGGGCGGCAACATCGTCGGCATCGCCGCCGACGAGGCCTACGATCTGGGCCGGACGATGGCGGTCGAGGGCGCCTACGGGCTGCTGGGCAAGTCCGCCCCGCCGTTCGTGGTGGTGCCTGCCATCGCCGTCACGGCGGACAATATCGTCGAGGCGTATCGGCAGTCGCTCGCCACCGATCCGCCGCAGGTCGTGCTCGACGCGCTCGGGTGACAGCCTGAACCCACCTGCCCCGGCGCGCGGTCTGCTCGGGTGAGCAGTCCCCGCGCCGGGCGCGCCCGCCGGGTTGCTTCCCCCGGCAGCCGGCGGGCGCGCCAGCGCGACCGGGACCTGCAGCAGTACGTCGTCTACTTGGCCTTCGCGCTGATCCTGGCGGCCTTCGCCGTCATCCTGCACAACGACGGCTTCCTGAGCTCGGCCAACCTGCTGAACATCGGCCGCCAGGCTGCGCCCATCGCGGTCATGGCCGTGGGCATGACCTTCGCCCTGGCAGCGGCCGAGATCGACCTCTCGGTGGGTTCGGTGGTGGCGCTGTCGTCGTTGGTGGCTGCGGAGGTGGTGACCGCCGGGGGGTTCTGGGCCGGGACGCTGGCGGCGGTCGGCGTGGGGGTGGCCGCCGGGCTGGTGAACGGGCTGATCGCCGTGAAGGTTCGCATCCCGTCGTTCCTGGTGACCCTGGGCATGCTGGGGGTGATCAGCGGCATCGCCCGCAACATGAACAACCTGCAGTCCTACCCCATCCGCAACGACACGTTCTCCGCCGTCTTCGGTGCCGGGTCGGCCGGTCCGGTGTCGTCGCTGCTGATCTGGACCGTGGTGGCACTGGTCGTGGGTCACGTGGCGCTGCGGCACCTGCGCTGGGGGCGGCACGTGCTGGCGACCGGCGCCAACCGGGAGGCCGCCAACGCCCTCGGCATCCGCACCGACCGGGTGCGCATCGGGGCTCTGGTGGCGAGTGCCACGGCGGCGGCCTTCGCGGGCGTGCTGCTGGCGGGACGGCTGGCCATCGGCCGTCACGACTTGGGCGAGAACGACCTGCTCACGGTGATCGCAGCGGTGGTCATCGGCGGGACGAGCCTGTTCGGCGGGCGCGGCTCGGTGGCCGGGGCAGTGGTGGGCGCGGCCATCATGGCGATGCTGAACAACGGCCTGATCCTCATGGGACTCCGCGTGGCCGACCAGATGATCGCCCGCGGCGTCATCATCGTGCTGGCCGTCGCGCTCAGCATGCGCGAGCGCCGCGAGACTTGAGGGGCCGACGGATGCTTCGGATAGCGGCCGCTGCCATGCCGTCCGGCCTCGCCACGTCGTTCGACCTCGTCGTTCCGGCGAAGAGCCGGCCCCGGACTCGATCCGGGGCCGGAATCCAGGGGCCGGCGACCCGGATGGCGCCCGCAGTGGCCGGGCCGGCGGGGATCCCGGAAGTCCGCTGATGTTCCTGAATGTGCTGCTGCGGCGGAACCGGGCCTTCCTCGAGGCTGCGGTGGCGCTGCACCGGGCGGGCGAGATCCCCGCCGGCAGCTACGTGCTGGACATCGATGCCATCGCCGCCAACAGCGGTGCCTTCTGTGCCGAGGCGCACCGGCGGGGCCTGACCGTCTTCGCCATGACCAAGCAGGTTGGCCGGGCGCCCGGCGCTCTGGACGCCATGGCCGCCGGCGGTGCGGACGGGTTCGTGGCTGTGGACATGGCCTGTGGTCGAGCCATCGTGGCGAACGGCCACCGGCTGGGCCACTTGGGCCACCTCGTGCAGGTGCCTCAAGCCGAGGCGCCCGAGGCGGTCGCGCTGGCACCGGACTTCTGGACGGTCTTCAGCGCCAACAAGGCCGCCGAGGCCGCTGCCGCGTCGGTGGCCGCGGGCCGTACCCAGGACCTGCTGGTGCGGGTCTGCGCCGACGGCGACGAGTTCTACCCGGGCCACGAGGGCGGCGTCCCGCTGGGCGAGCTCAGCGCGTTCATCGGTCGGCTGGGCGAACTGGCGGGGGCGCGTTTCGCCGGGCTGACCACGTTCCCGGCGCTGCTGTTCGACCCCGCCACCGGCGGTGCCCGCACCACCCGCAACGTCGAGACCCTGGCGCGGGCCGCCGAACTGGCGCGCCGGTGCCTCGGGCCCGACGCCGCCGTGGTGATCAACGCCCCCGGCACCACCTCCATCGCCGTGCTGGACCAGCTCGCCGGCGCCGGTGCCACACAGGTGGAACCCGGCCACGGGCTCACCGGCACGACCCCGCTGCACGCTGTGGCCGATCTGCCCGAGCGCCCGGCGATCTGCTACCTCAGCGAGGTGTCGCACCTGCACGGCGGCGTTCCGCTGTGCTTCGGCGGCGGCTTCTACATCGATCCGGTCTTCGAGCCCTACAGCCCGAAGGCACTGATCGCCGCCGACCCGGCCGGCCTCGGCGAGGCGCCCGTGGCGATGGAGTTCCCCGATCCTGCCGGCATCGACTACTACGCCCGGTTGCACCCGCCACCGGGACGGCTGGTCGCCGAAGGTGACACCGTGATCTGCGGGTTCCGGGCGCAGGCCTTCGTGACCCGGGCCGCCGTGGTGGGGATCAGCGGGGTGGCGGCGGGCGTGCCGGCGGTCGCGGGCTGCTGGGACACCCTCGGCCGGACCCTGGAGAGGGGGAACCGATGAGCGCGCCCGCGCTGGTGGCCGAAGGGATCTGCAAGGCTTTCCGGGCGGTGCAGGCGCTGGAGGACGTGTCGATCGAGTTGCGGTACGGCCGGGTGACCGCCCTGCTGGGCGACAACGGGGCCGGCAAGTCCACGCTGGTGAAGTGCCTGGCGGGGGTGTACCAGCCCGACGCCGGCGCCCTCAGCATCGACGGCGTCCGGCGGGCGATCCCGACGCCCGATGCGGCACGCAGCCTCGGCATCGAGACCGTGCACCAGACGCTGGCCGTCATCGACACGCTCGACGTGGCGGCCAACCTGTTCCTGAACCGGGAGTACCTGCGGGGCGGTCCGATCGGCCGGCGCCTGGGGCTGCTGGACCACAAGCGCATGCGCGCCGAGTGCGAGGAGACGCTTGGTCGCCTGGACATCCGCATCCCCTCGCTGCGGCGGGCCGCCGGTCAGCTCTCGGGCGGCCAGCGCCAGGCCGTCGCCATCGGCCGGGCCGTGGCTTGGGGCCAGCGCATCGTGCTGCTCGACGAGCCGGCCGCGGCCCTCGGTGTCGAGCAGACGGCCCGGGTGCTGGATCTGATCCGCAATCTGCGCGACGGCGGCGTGGCCGTGCTGCTGATCACCCACAACATGGAGCGGGTCATCGACGTCTGCGATCACGCCGTCGTGCTGCGCCAGGGCCGCAAGACCGCCGAGGCCGCCGTCTGCGATGTCACGAAGAGCGATCTGGTGGCCTTCATCACCGGCGCGAAGACCACCGAGTGATCGGCACCCGCACGCGGCGCCGCGGCATGGGTCCGATCGCACCGGACGCCCGTGCCGCCCCGATCGGCTCCTCGCCGGCCGCGTCCGGAATCGTCGGTCTCCCTCGGCGGCTGAAGGTGCCCTGCACGGCAGCGGCACGGCCTCGTCGTAGACCGCATCGATGTCGTCGGTCTCCCTCGGCGGGGGAGAGTGCCCTGTGTGGGGCTCCGAGGTTGTGAGCGACCGACCGGTCTCGGAGAGCCTGCGCTTGCTCGTTGCACACGATGCCGGCGAGTTGTCCGCACTCGGGGCTGACTTGGTGCAGGACTGCCTGGCGAGGTCGGCGGCGCCGCTGCTGGGGCTCGCCACAGGCGGCTCGGTGGCGGGGCTCTACCGCGAACTGGTCCGGCGCCACCGCCAGGAGGGTCTGAGCTTCGCCGGAGCGCGGGCGTTCCTGCTGGACGAGTACCTCGGGCTGGCCGCCGACCATCCGAAGGCCTACCGCAACGTGATCCGGCGGCTGCTGGCCGATCACGTGAACTTGGCCCCCGGCGCGGTGACCGGACCCGACGCTGCGGCCGCCGACCTCGGAGCCGAGTGCGCTCGCTACGACGGACAGCTGGCGACCGGTGTCGATCTGCAGATCCTGGGCATCGGCCGCAACGGCCACATCGCCTTCAACGAGCCCGGTTCGTCGCTGACCGGGACCACCCGCGTCGTGACGATCAGTGAGCAGACCCGGCGCGACAACGCCCGCTTCTTCGGTCACCCCGACCAGGTGCCCCGACGCGCCATCACCCAAGGCATCGGCACGATCCTCCGGGCGGCGCAGCTGCTGCTGATCGCAACAGGCGAATCGAAGGCCGCCGCCCTGCACGCTGCGCTGGAAGGTCCGGTGAGCCCGGCCGTCCCGGCCTCGGCCCTCCGACTGCACCCTGCTGTCACCGTCATCGCCGACCAGGCCGCCGCCTCGGAACTTCCCGGTTGCCGCCACTCGCACTGAGCCTGCAGGGTCGAGCGGGCAACGCCTGGCTGTCGCTGGCCAGCCGCGGGCCCGGTGGCCGGTGCCGGGGTTCCGCCGGCGCAGTGGATCCCGGCTTTCGCCGGGATGACGAGGTGGGTGCAAGTGTCACTGGGGCCCGGCGGCCGGTGCCGGGGTTCCGCCGGCGCAGTGGATCCCGGCTTTCGCCGGGATGACGAGGTGGGTGCAAGTGTCACTGGGGCCCGGCGGCCGGTGCCGGGGTTCCGCCGGCGCAGTGGATCCCGGCTTTCGCCGGGATGACGAGGTGGGTGCAAGTGTCACTGGGGCCCGGCGGCTAGTGCCGGAGGTGCCGCTGGGCGGTGGATTCCGGCTTTCGTCGGGATGACGAGAGTGCGTGCGCGGTCAGTGGTGTTCAGCGTGCTATTGCAGGGAGGCCGCGGCGCGGAGGTGGGCGGTGAGTTCGGCGAGCGAGGTGCGGGCGTTGAGTCCGCTCGTGGACGGCATCACGTAGGCGGGGCGGCCGCCGATGCGGCGGGGCTGGGGGCCGGGGGTGGCCCGGCGGTCCACGGCGGCCCGCCAGCCGGCCAGGCCCACGAAGCACACCACGCCGGGCTCGAGGCGCTTCACGAGGCGCTCGAGGCGGGCGAGGCCCTCGGAGTACTCGGCTGCGGTGAGCTCGGCGGCCTGGCGGGTCGGCCGCTTGACCAGGTCGGTCATGCCGATGTTGTGGGCGGCGAGGGCGTGGCGGGGGTCGCGGTCGCGGCTCACCAGGCCGGCGGCGAGGGCTGCCCGCCAGAACCTGTTGGAGCCGCGGGCGAAGCCCACGCCAACCTCCGCGGCGTGGAGGCTGGGGTTGAGGCCGCAGACCAGCAGGCGCATGCCCGGGGCCACGGTGTCGGCGAGGGTGTGCAGCCGCGTGGCCGCCACCAGCAGCACCCTGTTGCGCTGTTCGACGCTCTCGACGGCCAGCCCGGCGCCCACCAGCACGTCCCGCAGCCACCCCTCGGGCCAGCGGGAGAAGCGCCGCCCCGGGAAATCGTCGTCGGCCCGCTCGTCCCACTCGGTGTCGCCGGCGAAGAGGTGAAGCTCGACGGCGGCTCCGGGCACCAGAACGCGGTGCAGGTCGGCCAGCGCCAGGGGCACCTCGGCCCGGGCCAGGTGGATGTAGGAGCGCGAGGCCCAGGCCGCCCGCAGGCAGCGGTCCCGCAGCGGCAGGGCGCGCAGGTCGGCGGCCACCCGCAGAGGGGCGGTGTCCCCGGTCGGTGCGCCGACCTCGGCCAGCATCGCCCGGCTGGCGTCCAGCGCCAGAGCAGGTTGCGGTAGGCCGTCGAGATGCCAGCCGGGCCCGCAGCCCAGGTCAGCGACCGGACCGGCACGCCGCGTGACGCTCTCGCCGGTGCCGGCGGGTGACGGTTGACGCCGAGAGCGTGGGGGCGAGGGGCCGGCGCGCCGCGTGACGCTGTCGCCGATGCCGGTGCTCCCCGGGTCGTTTCCGCCCGCCGGATCACTCGCAGCGTCACCGTCGCCGGGGCCGGGGCCTGCTTCCCCGCCGCCGGAGATCCGCGTCACCCGGGCCGCGAAGCGCTCCAGCCGGTCGCCGTACTGGCGCGTCCGCCGCTGCATCCAATCCTTCGCACGGGACTCATAGACCGCAACGCTGGGTTCATTGCCCATGTCTCACCCTGGTCCGATACTGTGGCATTCCAGACAGACAGCCACCGAACCGGGTGGTCGCCGGCCTGTGGGGGCAGGCAAGAACCGGCGCTCCGCACGGCACCGGCGCAAGGGAATAAGATCGGATCATGACAGAAACCGCCGCCCCCGTCACCACCGAAGAATCCACCAACCACGCTCAGGCGCTCGCCCTCATCGACGGCAAGCTGGGCGAGATCGGCGTGCGCGAGCTCGTGTCGCGCACCGAGTTCACGAACGTGCTGTTGGATCTGCGGCTGCTCCTGTCGGAGGATCCGGAGGCGGTTTCGGTCAACTGACCCGCCGGGCGAATCCGGGGGCGCCGGCGAGGAGGACGCGTCCGGATCCGCCGTCGTCATCGGGCGCGAGGCGGATGGCGGCAGGGCCACTGGGTAAGGCGAGAACGGGGGGCACCAGTGACGACGCGGCTGATCGGCGAGCGTGTTGAGCGTTCGGAGGATCGGCGCATCCTGGTCGGTCGCGGCACTTTCATCGACGACATCGAGCCGGCCGGATGCCTGCACGTGGCGATGGTGCGGTCTACCTGCGCCAACGGTCGCATCCTCGCTATCGAGACCTCCGCAGCGGCGGCCCGGGACGACGTCGTCGCCGTCTACACGGCCGCTGATCTCGGCGAACTCGGCCGGCAGCACCTTCCGCTGCTCATCCCCAACCCCAATCTGACCGAGCCGCGCACCCAACTCCCGCTCGCCTCCGACTATGTGCACTTCTTCGGCGAGGCCGTGGCGATGGTGGTCGCGACCAGCCGGTACGCCGCCGAGGACGCCGCCGAGTTCGTGGCGATCACCTACGAGCCGCTGCCCGCTGTCGTGGGTCCAGTGGCGGCCTTCGAGGGGGACGACCTCGTCCATGCCGACATGTCCGGCAATGTGGCCGCGCACTTCGTCCAGGAGCACGGCGACGTCCAGGCGGCCCTCGCGGCTGCGCCCCGCACGCTCGTGCAGCGGTTCTGGGTGGAGCGCAGCGCGGCCACCCCCATGGAGTGCCGCGGCGTCGTGGCCATACCCGACGAATTCGGGCACCTGCTCGTCTACGACACCTCCCAGGCCCCCAGCACCGTCCGGGCGGGCCTGTCCACCTACTTGAACCTCGCCGAGCACGAGGTGGACGTGGTGGCTCCCGACGTGGGCGGGGGGTTCGGGGTCAAGCTGCCCGTCTTCTATCCCGAGGAGATCCTGGTCCCGTGGGCGGCCTTGCGGCTCCGCAGCCCGGTCAAGTTCATCGAGGACCGTGTCGAGCACTTCGTCGCCTCCAACCACGAGCGAGCCCAGTGGCACGAGGTGCGGGTCGGCTTCGACACCGAGGGCCGCATCCTCGCTCTGCACGACGAGTTCATCCACGATGCCGGCGCCTACTGCCCCTACGGGATCATCATCCCGATCGTCACCGCCTCCCGCCTGCCCGGCCCGTACAAGCTCCCCAACTACGGCAGCGAGATGCACGTCGTGTACACCAACACGGTGCCGGTCACGCCGTACCGGGGTGCCGGTATGCCGCAGGGGGGATTCGTGATGGAGCGGGTGATCGACCTGATCGCCCGGGACCTCGGAATCGACCGGGCCGAGGTTCGCCGGCGGAACTTCATCCAGCCCGACGAGTTCCCCTACGTCGTCGGTCTGATGGACGAGGATGGCCTCACCACCACCTACGACAGCGGCGACTACCCCGCTGGTCTCGACAAGCTGCTCGAGGCGATCGACTACGAGGGGTTCGCCGCCGAGCAGGCCGCCGCTCGCGCCGAGGGGCGACGGATCGGCATCGGTCTGGGGTGCTACGTGGAGGGAACCGGCAGCGGACCCTACGAGGGGGCCCGCGTCCACGTGGAACCCACGGGCAAGGTCTTCGTCACGACGGGCATCTCCACCCAGGGTCAGGCGCACGCCACGATCCTCGCCCAGGTGGCGGCCGAGGTCCTCCAGGTTCCGTTCGAGGACGTGGTGGTGCGCACGGGGGACACCCGCCAGTTCAAGTGGGCGACGGGGACGTTCGCCAGCCGCATCGGCGTCGTCGCCTCCAACGCGGTCGCCCAGGCGGCCCAGCAGGTGCGGGACAAGGCCGCCGAGATCGCCGCCCGCATCCTCGAGGCGAACGAGGCCGACATCGTTTTCTCCGACGGCCACGTTTCGGTCCGGGGTTCGCCCGACGTCCGGGTGCCACTCCGCCAGATCGCCGTGCTCGCCAACCCGCTGCGCTACGCGTTCAGCAAGGAGGCTCTGGCGGCCACGCAGTTCGTCGGCGACGGCGGCGAGGCCGAGGCGCCCCCTGTTTCGGAGGTCGCGCCCGGCCTCGAGGCGACGGCCTACAACAGCCCGCGGCACGCCACGTTCGCCAGCGGCGCACACGCCGTCGTCGTGGAGGTCGAGGTCGAGACGGGCGAGGTCCGCCTGCTGCGCTACGCGATCGTCCACGATTGCGGGCGCATGATCAACCCGGCCGTCGTGGAGGGGCAGGTCCACGGGGGGACGGCGCAAGGCATCGCCGGGGCACTCTACGAGCGGATGCACTACGACGGGGACGGACAACTCCGGAACGCAGGATTCGCGGACTTCCTCATCCCGTCGGCGGCAGAACTGCCTACGTTCCGTGTGGAACATGTCGAGACGCTCTCGCCCTTGAATCCTCTCGGTGTCAAGGGCGTCGGGGAGGCGGGCTGCGTCCCCGCGGCGGCTGCGATCATCGGAGCGGTGTCCGACGCCGTCGGCATGGAGATCACCGAGAGCCCGCTCAGCCCCGAGCGACTGGTGGAGTTGATCGAGGAGTCGAAGCTGCGGGTCCGTCCGTGACTCCACGGCGATGATCGGACCGGCCACAGGGGCCGCACTCGAGGCGCTGGATTCGACGCAGGTGCGTGCGATCGGCGTCCGCCCGGCGCGCGACGTGACCGGCGCGGTCGGTGAGCGCCGGTACCTGCACGCCGGCCCGCCGCTGGGCGGCGGGGACATCGTCGGTCCCCTCCGCGGCGCCCTCATCGGGGCGCTGATGCTCGAAGGGGAGGCCGAGTCTCCCGAGGCGGCCGCCAGGATTCTCGACGGGGGCGGCTTGGCGCTGGCCTCCTGCCACGACAACGGCGGGGTCGGGGCCATGGCGGGGGTGGTCACGCCCTCCATTCCTGTCGTCGTGATGGAGACCGATCAGGGCTCGCGGGCGTTCTCGCCGCTGAACGAGGGACTGGGCAAGGCGCTGCGCTTCGGCTCCTACGATCCGGCGACGCTGGATCGGCTCCGCTGGATGGGTGCGGTCGCCGGCCCTGTGCTGGACGCGGCGCTCGGCGCCGTCGACGGGCTCGACATGGTCGAACTCTGGGCCGAGGGATTGCGCCGGGGCGACGAGTGCCACAACCGCAATGTGGCCTCCAGCGCCGCCGTGCTGGCCCGGCTGGCCCCGTCGATCGTGGCCGCCGCCGATCGCCAGGATGCGGTCGACGTTCTGTCCCATGTGGCCGCCAACCCGCACTTCTTCCTGGCCCTGTCCATCGCGGCGGCCAAGGTTGTCGCCGACGTGGCGCAGATGACGGGTGATCCGGGCGTCGTCACGGCGATGTCGTCCAACGGCGCCGACCTGGGCATCAGGGTCAGCGGTGCGGGCGACCGCTGGTTCCTGACCAACTCGGTGATCGGCGAGCCGAAGCTGTTCGAGGGCTACGAGCCGGCTGACGCCTCTCCGGTGCTGGGCGACTCGTTCATCGCCGAGACCGTCGGCCTGGGGGCCTTCGCCCTGTCGGCGTCGCCGGCCATCGTCTCGTTCGTGGGGGGCGATCCGCTGACCGCCTCGGACACCGTGGAGGAGTTGCGGGGCATCTGCCGGGGCGCCAGCTCCCGGTTCCTCATCCCAGCCGAGGGCTTCGGTGGGACGCCCATCGGGATCGACGTCCACAAGGTGGCGGCCACGGGGATCGCGCCCCTGGCAAACGCCGGACTTGCCCACCGCGAGCCCGGGCGGGGCCAGGTCGGCGCCTGCCTGATGCGCCTGCCACTGGAACCGTTTATAGAGGCGGCCGCTTTCCTGGATAGGCACGCGAACTAGCGTGACGAACCAGTTCGGCCGTCATTCCGGGCAGGCCGGAATCCAGCGCTGCGAGCGGTCCGGGTGGGGCTGCCGGTGGCGCTCCGGCGGCCTCTGGAAATGGCACGCCTGCGCTCGCCCCCGGCAGCCCCACTCTCGCGATCCGGCAGTCGCCGGCAGTCGACTGCTCGGGCGACCGGCAGCCTCTCAGGTCAGAAGGTCCAGGGCCGTCGCCGTGTAGACCTGCGCGGACAGCGCCACGGCGTCGAGGGCGACCGATTCATCGATCGTGTGCCACATTCCCTGCTCGCCCGCTCCTAGCATGACGGCGGGGATGCCGCGGCTCGAGAACAGCCCGGCGTCGATGCAGCCGTGGGAGTAGGTGAGTGGGGGACCGGGGTGCCCGGCCGCCGCGAACGCCGCCCGGAGGGTGTCCACGAAGGGGGAGTCGGCGGAAACCTCTGACGGGTACATCAACGGGCCGGGCTCGACGTCGATGTCCCAGCCGTCGATTCCCTCGACTGCCCGGCGGATGTCCGCCAGGGCCTCTTCGGGATCGTCGCCAGGTAGGAGTCGCCGGTCGACGGTGATCTCCACGAGATCGGGAACGGTGTGCGTGGCGTTGGGGCTGCTGTGCACGGCCGTGGGGGTGAGGGTCGGTCGCCCGAGATGCGGGTGGTCGCCGGCGAGCGCGATCCCATCGAGGACGGCCAGCACGCGGCGGGCACCCTCGATGGCGTTCTTGGTGCGCCAGGGCATGGAACTGTGTCCCGCCAGCCCCGCCACGCGGATGGTGGCGTCGACTCGCCCCTTGTTGGCCACGCAGATGGCGTTGTCCGTGCCGATCCCCACGATGCACGCCGCCGGCGCCGTCCGCTCCTCGTAGCCGGCCAGAAAGCTCCGGGCCGTATCGTGCCGCCCGGTCTCACCCGCCGGCGACACGCACAGCACCAGCGGCCCCGCCAGGTCACTCTCCCTCGCCGCCACGGCGCCGACGGTAAGGATCGCCGCAGCCAGCGCCCCCATCTGCTCACTGGCACCACGCCCGCGCACCCGAGTCGCGCCGTCCGCACCCACGATCCGGCTCGCGACGAACGGATCCACCATCCGGCCCGCGGGATGCGTCATCGCATAGCAGAACAGAACCAGCCCCCGCGCCTCACCACCCCCGACCTCGCAGATCACATTGCCGGCCTCGTCGGTTGTCGTGTGCAGCCCGAGTTGCTCCAGTTGGGGGACAACCACCTCCTGCAGGAACGCCCGGATCTGCGGGTCGTCCTCGAAAAGGTCCGTCTGCTCCGAAGGCGTCTCCAGCAAAGGCCGCAAAACCCGCTCCACGCGGCCCTCGCCAAATGCGGAAATGTCGGTCATTTCAGATCACTCCCAATGACGTGAGGCGCGTCTGCCGGGACCCGCGCGCGAGGGTGGGGATGCCGGGGGCAAGCGCAGGCGTGCCATTTTCAGAGGCCGCCGGAGCGCCACCGGCATCCGCACCCGGACACCCGCGGACCACCGGCAGCCCCACCCGGACAACCGCGGGCTAGCGGCGCAGGCCCATCTTCTTGAGGCGGGGGAAGATCTCGTCCTCCATCTGCTGCAGCCCCAGGAACGGGTCGAAGAACGAGATCAGGGCGCTCTCGATTCCGGCCTCGTACAGCTCTCGCAGCTGCTCGGCCACGGTGTCGTAGCTGCCCACGAACTGGTGGGCGCCGATGCCCAGACCCATGCGCATGAAAAGGTCCCGACCGATGCCGCCATAGGGGTCGGCGCTCTCCTCCTCCGCCTCGATCCACCCGAACGTCGACGAGATGTGCTGCCGCTTGGCCGACTGGATGAAGTTCATCGTGGCCTGGTGGTCGATCTCCTCGGCGATCCATTCGGCGGTGGCCTGCGCGGCTGCGTCGGTCTTGTCGATGATGGGCCACAGCTGCGTGGCCACGAGCACCCTCCGGCCGTAGGAGGCTGCCTTGTCGTGGATGTCCTTGGCGACGGTCCGGTAGTTCTCGATCTGGGGCTGGATCTGGAAGATCCATTCGGCGTGCCGGCAGGCGAAGTCGATGCCGACCGGGGACTGCCCGGCCTGCATCAGCAGCGGGCGCGGCTTGCGGGTCGGCTTGGGGTTCACGTAGGCGCCGTAGCACTGGTAGTACTCGCCCTCGAAGATGATGGGCACGTCGGAGGCCCACAGCGCCTTGACGAGGGTGAAGAACTCATCGGCGCGCCGGTAGGACTCGTCGTGCTCGGGCGGCTCGATGTGGCCGAACGCCGCATATTCCTTGGCCGAGTAGCCGGTCACCATGTTGAGTCCCCAGCGCCCGTCGGAGATGTGGTCGACGGTGACCCCGAACTTGGCGAAGTGGAACGGGTGGAACTCGTAGTTGCTGTGTGCCGTGGAGAACTGGAGCATGCGACTCGTGATGGAGGAGGCGGCTGCCGCTGCGGTGAGTGATTCCAGGCAGGTCTCGTTCCAGTCGGTGTCGCCCCCCTGGCCGATCCAGCGGGCGAACGGCACCTGGTAGTCGAAGCCTATCCGCTCGGCCTCGGTGATCAGTTTCGAGGCCAGCGGCCACTGCCAGTAGTTCTGGTACCGGTCGGGGTCGGCCAGCACGGCCTTGGAGCCGGTGGAGCCCCCCTGGATGTTCCAGGCGAACAGCCCGAGCTGGAGGGGCTGGCCCAGATGGGGGTCGGGCTGCCCATTCGGTTCGTACGGACCGGTGAGTTGTTCGATCTTCTGTGGCTTGGTCCCGTAACGAGTCGTGACCACGATGTCCCCCTTTAGTTCTGCGAGTTCTGCGTTTCGTCCGGTGGAGTTGTTCGGTAGATCGGGCCCCGGTCGATCACCTCGTCGAGGAGTCCCTCCTCGATGTAGGCCGGAAGCTCCCCGATGTCGATGCGGAGTGCCTCCTGACCCGCGTAGTGAAGCAGTTTCCTGACTTCGGTGCTGATGTAGTAGCCGCCGAGCACCAGGACCATGAGCGCACCGAAGCCGTCGGGATCGGTGGCGGCGAGTTGCTCGAGCACCTCGGGGCTGGGAGGGTCGGCGCAGGCGGTCACGGCGCGCCGGCAGTCGGCGGCCAGGTCGGGTCGGGCCCGCAGCGCCTTGTCCAGGAGTTCCCCGGCGATCCCCACGGAGCTGGCCGCGGGCATCTCCCGGTAGGCCGGCACCAGCACGTCGGCGATGCGTGCCAGCCGGGCGCGGAACGCCTCGTCGAAGTCCTCGGGGCGCCGCGGGTCGGTCACGGCAACCGCCGCGGTGGCTGCCGGCGCCTGGATTCCGGCTTGCGCCGGAATGACGACGTGTGCGTCGTCGTGGCTTGGGAGTGCGGGGGGTGAACCGACCACGGCGATCGTCTTCGTCCGACTGGCGAGCGCGGGGTCCTCATGGCACCCGCTGCTGCCGGCGCGTCTCGATCAGGCGCTCCGTGGCCCGGAGGGCCAGCGCGGAGATCGTGGCGGTGGGGTTGACACCCCCGGAGGTGACGAAGACGCTGCCGTCGATCACGTACAGATTCTCGACGTCGTGGCTCCGGCACCAGCGGTCCACGACGGAGCACTCCGGATCGTCGCCCATCCGGGCCGTGCCGAGGAGGTGCCAACCGGTGCCCCGCACCTGCGGGGTGACGACCGTCTCGTAGGCGCCCGCCTCGCTGAGCGACTCGGCGGCCCGGGCCGCCTGGAAACTCAGCAGCCGCCGGGAGTTCTCCGACACCCGGTACTGGATCCGGGGTGCCGGGACGCCGTCGGGGTCTGCCAACTCACCGTCGAGGGTCACCCGGTTGGCGTCGTCGGGCAGGTCCTCGCCGATGATGCCCCACATGATCGAGTGGCCGAGGTTCGTGCGGACCCGCTCGTGCAGCGCGGTGCCCCAGACCGGGTCGCCGCCGAAACCCAGGGCGGCGCCCAGCGGCCCGCCCGTGGGTTGCAGCCCCCACTTGGCGCCGCGCACGAAGTCCCGTCGGGGGTCGGTCTCGTAGAACTCCATGCACTGCAGGCTCTGGCCCCAGTGCCCCTGCCAACTCGGCCAGTGGCGGTCGAACAGCCCGATCACGGTGCCGAACGGATGCATCATGAGCCGCTTGCCGACGAGGCCGGAGCGGTTGGCCAGGCCGTCGGGGAAGCCGGTGCTCGTCGAGAGCAGCAGCAGGCGGGGTGTCCCGATGCCGTTGGCCGCCACGAGCACGACCGATGCCGGCTGGTGCCGCTCGTGGCCGTCGCGGTCCACGTAGATCGCGCCGGTGGCGAGGCCGCGGGCATCGAGCGTGATCTGGCGCACCCGGGCACCGGTCACGAGGCGCGCACCGAAGCGCTCGGCGTCCGGCCAGTGGGTCTGGTCGGTGGAGCCCTTGGCGCCCTCCCCGCAGCCCCAGGCGCAGGTGCCGCGCTGGACGCAGGGCCGCCGCCCCCGGTAGCGCCGGGAGGCGATGGCGTTGGTGCCGGGCCACCAGTGCCAGCCGAGACGGTTGTGCGCCCGGGCGATGTCGGTGGCCACCTCGGGTAAGGGCAGCGGGGGCAGGGGAGGCTCGGCTCCCGGCGGGTAGGCGGGATCGCCGCCGATCCCCGAGACGCCGAAGTCGACGTCGGAGCGTTCGTAGTAGGGCTGGAGCTCCTCGTAGGTCAGGGGCCAGTCGTCGGCCACGCCGTCGAGGGTGCGGACCCTGAAGTCCGACGGCGCCAGGCGGGGCCACTGCGCGGCGAACTGCACGGTGCTGCCGCCCACGCCGTTGAACATGAGCGGGTCGATGTCGGACTCGCTGACCTCGACGGGATAGTCGGCGCGCGCCCGGCGGATGTTCGGGTCCCAGGTCCACTGTTTGAGCCCGGTGAGCTCCCAGTCGTCGTAGGCGCCGCGGTAGGCGCCCGGATCGGACCGCTCGCCCTGCTCGAGGCACACCACGTCGAACCCCGCCTCGGCGAGGCGCCGGGAGGCGACCGCTCCCGAGGCGCCGGCCCCGATGATCAGGACGTCGGCCGCGCTCACGTGACCGCCGGGATGATGTGGGATCCGAACACGTCGATCAGGTCCAGGGGGATCAGGACGTCGGTCACGCTCACGTGACCGCCGGGATGATGTCGGATCCGAACACGTCGATCAGGCCCAGGGGGATCAGGCCCAGGGGGTCAGGACGTCGGTCGCGCTCACGTGACCGCCGGGATGATGTGGGATCCGAACACGTCGATCAGGCCCAGGGGCAGCTCGTAGGACGGGAAGCCGCGGATGTAGAAGTTCCTGACACCTGCGTCGCGGGCCCGGCGGATCTTCTCGGTGCACTCGGCGGCCGTGCCCACGACGCAGAACCGCTCGGCGTAGCGGCGGCCGTCGGTGTCGCTCACCCAGCGTCCGGCCACCTCGGCGGCGTGCATCCAGTCCTCGGCGTGGGTCATGTCGGGGTACACGTCGGGCACGACAGCGGGAACGTCGATCTCGATCCCGGCGAGTTGCAGGGCGCCGGTCGCGCCGACCTGAGCCAGGCCCACGCAGACCGGTTTGGCGACCCGGGCCGCCTCGGTCGGGTCGTCGGTGATGTGGCAGAACGTCCCGACGCAGATGTCCAGATCCTCGAGTGACCGCCCGGCGCGCGCCGCGCCGTCGCGGATGTGGCCGAGCGCCCGCTCGACCAGCGGCTGGGCGAGCCCGGCCAGCACGATGACCCCGTCGGCGATCTCGCCGGCCAGTTGCAGGGCCTTCGGGCCGGTGGCGGCCATGTAGACCGGCACCGGAGTGGGCACCTTGCCGTGGAGGTGGATCTCCCGCCCGCCGTAGTCCGCCGGATGGCCGTCGAGAAGCCGGCGCACGGCGCCGATGTTGCGGCGCATCTCGGCCAGGCGAGTCGGCTTCATGTCCAGCAGCTTGATGGCGCTGTCGCCGCTGCCCACACCGAGGATCGTGCGCCCGGGGGCGACCTCGGCGACGGTGCGGGTGGCGGCCGCGGTCACGCTCGGGTGCCGGGTCTCGAAGGTCGTGACACACGAGCCGACCCGGATGTTCCGGGTCTCGAGCGCGGCCACCGCAAGCGTCGCCCAGACGTCGCGCCAGAGGAACTGCGAGTCCGGGTACCAGGCGATGTCGAACCCGGCCTCCTCGGCCATCCGGGCCGCGGCGCCAGCCGTCCGGACATCGGTGCAGGGGGGTAGGCGGATTCCGAAGACGGGTGCCGGTGCGCTCACTTGCCGGGATCGCTCACTCAGAGGTCGCTCACTTGAAGGGCGCTCACTTGAAGAGATACAGGGGACGGCCCTCCTCGCGCGGCGGCAGCACCTTCCGGCCCGAGACGGCGATGGCGACGATCGTCACGATGTAGGGCAGGGCCAGCAGCAACTCGCCGGCCACGGGGATGTCCCGGGCCTGGAGCTGGAATCCGAGGGCGTAGGACGCGCCGAAGATCACCGCGGCCGCCGCCGCACCCGATGGGTTCCAGCGTCCCAGGATCACGATGGCGATGGCGATGTAGCCGCGCCCGCGCACGATGTCGTGCAGGAAGAGGCGGATGTCGGCCAGGACCATGTAGGCGCCGGCGAGGCCACCGAGAATGCCGCTGACCGTCATCGCCACGAGGCGGACCCGCAGCACGTTGACCCCGGTGGCCTGGGCGCCCTCGGCGTACTCCCCGCAGGCGCGCAGGCGGATCCCGACGCCCGTCCTGAACAGCACGTACCACGCCACGGGAACACACAGGTAGGTGAGGTAGGCCATCCAGTGCTGATCGGCCAGCACGCCGATGCCGGGAATGGCCGCCAGCCCGGGAATGCGCTGCGTGAACGAGCCCCGCGGGACGGACATGGCCTCCAACCCGCCGCGGCGGATCAGCACGTCGAACAGGTAGCTGGTGACGCCGAGAGCCAGGATGTTGAAGGCGATCCCCACGACGACCTGGTCCCCCCGCAACCCCACCGTGATCCAGCCCAGGAGCAGCCCGAAGACGGCGCCGAACAGCAGCGCGAACCAGAACCCCGCCTGCTCCGCGCCGAAGGAGGCGGCGGCCCAGGCCGCCACCCAGGCACCGACCAGCATCAACCCCTCCAGGCCGATGTTGAGCACGCCCGAGCGCTGGGCGATCACACCCCCGAGCGCGGCGAGCAGCAGCGGGACGCCCGCCACCACCGTGGCGTTCAGGACGTCACCCACGTGACGGATCCTCACTCACGGGACGGCTCCTCGCCCGATCTGAACCCGGTCTTCCGGGACCGGCATTCCCCCCATGCGGCGAATACTACAGATCACTTTCGGCGCCGTTGCCGAAGCCACCGATCCGGCCGGCGCCGGACCGCTGCACCGCGCCACCGGTGGCCTTCCCGCCGCGGCTCCCCGCCGGCGGCCGATCGGTCGGGGCGGTTCGCGGCGCCGGCGCATTATTCCGGCCACAGTGCCCGGTGTATAGTCCCCCGGCGGGGGAGTTCGGGTATGACCGGTCAGAACGGCCAGCACGCAGTGCAGCATCTCGAGTTGGGGGGCGGGCGCATCCACGTGATGCGGGCCGGCGCGGGTGAGGAGCTGCTGTTCCTCCACCCGGCCGCAGGTGCCGGATTCTGGCTGCCCTTCCACGATCTGCTCGCCGAGCGCTTCGACGTCATCTCCCCCGATCATCCCGGCTTCGGGGAGTCCGACCGGCTGGATTGGATCGACGGCATGGAGGACCTCGTCTACTTCTACCTCGACCTGCTGGATGCGCTCGATCTGGAGGCGGTGCATGTCGTCGGGGCCTCCCTCGGCGGATGGCTGGCGGCGGAGTTGGCCGTGCACCAGCCGTCGAAGGTACGCAGCCTGGTGATGGTCGACCCCATCGGCCTCGACCTGCCCGAGCACCCCGTCGAGGACATGTTCGCCATGAACCCCGACGAACTCCGGGCGGCGCTGTTCCTGGACCAGGAGCTTGCCCTGCAGTTCATCTCCCCCGAGCCCACCCTGGACATGCTGATGCGGGCCTTCAAGGAGAAGACGAGCTTCGCCCGCCTGGCCTGGAACCCGTTCTGCTGCAATCCGAAGCTCCACCTCCGGCTGCACCGCGTCACCGCGCCGACGCTGATCCTCTGGGGGAGCGACGATCGCCTCGTGCCGCAGGCGCACGGGGAGCGCTACGGGGAGCTCATCGCCGGGGCGCGCCTGGAGGTCATCGGGGACTGCGGCCACGCGCCGCTGCTGGAGCAGCCCGAGCGCACCGTCGAGGCCATCGGGCGGTTCCACGCCGAGCTTGCCGGGAAGGGGGGCTGCTGATGCAGTTCTTCATGTTCCACCTGATGCCGTACCCGTACCTGCCTGAGGACTTCGACGAGCGCGAGTCGGCGTGGGTGACCCTGTCCAACAGCAACTACGACCCCACCGTCGGCACGGGGCTCTACAACCGCTACCTGGATGAACTGGAGTACGCCGAGCAACTCGGCTTCGACGGCATCTGCGTCAACGAGCACCACCAGAACGCCTACGGCACGATGCCCTCGCCGAACCTCATGGCCGCCGCCCTGGTGCGGCGCACCGAGCGGCTGAAGGTGGCGATCGTCGGCAACGGCCTGCCGCTCCGCGACCACCCGCTGCGGGTCGCCGAGGAGGTGGCGATGCTGGACGTCATCTCCGGGGGACGCATCATCTCGGGGTTCGTGCGCGGCATCGGCGACGAGTACTTCTCCATGAGCATCGACCCGTCGACCTCCCGGGAGCGCTACAGCGAGGCGCACGACCTCATCATCAAGGCCTGGACCACCGAGGGCCCGTTCCGCTGGATCGGCAAGCACTACCGGCTCAACTACGTCAACGTCTGGCCGCGCCCGCTGCAGCAGCCGCACCCGCCCATCTGGATCCCCGCCTTCGGCAGCACCGAGACCATGTCCTGGGCCGCCGAGCACCACTACACGTACCTGTCGGTGTTCGCCCCGTCGAAGCTGCTGAAGCGCTGGTTCGACGGCTACCGGGAGGGCGCACGCGCCGCGGGCTACGAGGCGCCCCGGGACAAGATCGGCATCCTGCTGCCGATCTACGTGGCCGAGACCGACCGCCAGGCGCACGCCGAGGGGCGCCAGTACGTCACGTGGCTGTACCACAAGGGCCTGAAGCACAAGTTCGAGCACCTCTTCCCGCCCGGTTACATGACCGACCACTCGTGGGGCCGGTTCCTGCAGTCCGGCCTCGGCGCCTACTCCGATGTGAGCTACGAGGACCTGGTGGCCCAGGGCTACGCCGTCGTGGGCAGCCCGGCGACGGTGCGGGAGCGGCTGGCCGAGCTCGCCGAGGAGCTCGGCTTCGGTCTCGTCAACGCCCTGCTGCACATCGGTGACATGCCTCACGACCACACCATCCGCAACATGGAGCTCTTCGCCCGCGAGGTCATGCCTCATTTCCGGACCCAGAGCGCCGCCGCATGAGAGGCGCATCGCCGGGATCCCCGGAGACCGGCGGGTGCCCAACCGACAACAGACATCCGACCAGTTCGGCAACAAATACAAGGGGGGACCCAATGATCACCAGACGTACACCAGCCGGGAGGCTGATGACACTGCTCCTGGCCCTGCTCGCGACCCTGGCCCTCGTGGCCGTATCCTGCGGGGAGGACGAGGAGGAAGCGGCGCCGCCGCCTCCGCCTCCGGCCGAGCCCGCGCCGGAGCCTCCACCTCCACCGGAGCCGGCGCCCGAGCCGCCGCCTCCACCCGAGCCCGCCGCGCCGGCAGGCCCGGAGGTCTCCAAGGCCTCGCCGAGGATCGCGCAGCTGCACCCCGACGCAGTGAACGCGGCCGGCTGGTACCGCAACGGCTTCGCCGCCTTCGAGAAGATGGCGGCCATCCTCGACACAGAGCCGGACGTCCTCGAGCACATCTCCTACGACCAGGCACCCCAGACGCTGCGCCAGCTGGCCGAGGAGGGCTACGACATCATCGTGCCGCACTCCAGCGGGTACGAGGCTGCGGTGCTGGAAGTGGCTCCGGACTACCCGGAGACCTGGTTCATCATCTACTCGGACCTGTCGACCACCAACGACCTGCCCAACGTGGCGGGTTGGGCGGTCCACTGGAACCAGGTCGGCTACATGGCCGCCGCCATCGGCTGCGCCGCCTCCGACGCCAAGAGCATCGGCATGGTCGTGAGCGCCCCGATCCCGGCGTACACCCGCTGGACGGGCGGTTCGGGCCAGCTGAGCGACGACGCCGCGGACGTGCTGGGCTACGACTGCGAGTTCAACGACGTCTGGACAGGTGACTTCCTCGACGCCGCCAAAGCCAAGCAGGCCGCGCAGGCGCTGATCGACGGGGGTGCCGACGTGCTCTTCGACGGTGCGGACGCCGCGGGCGCCGGAGCCGTGGAGGCGGCCGTCCAGAACGGTGTCTGGTACGTGGGCGCCGTGGTGGACCAGTGCGAGCAGGCGCCGGACACCATGCTCACGAGCGTCACCTTGAACTTCGACATCGCCTATGAGCAGATGGGCGAGTTCTACAAGGACGGCTCGCTCGAGCCCGCGATCTACTCCATGAACCTCGCCAACACCGGGATCGACCTGTCGCCGCCCTGCAACGCCAACGCCGACGTCGACGCCGCCATCGAGACCGTGATCGACGGGGTTTCCTCGGGCGACATCGTCGTCGACCCGACGCGCGAGAAGACCCCGTAACCCGGGGAACGGTCGCCACTAGCGTCGCCGGTACGTGGGAGCGGCCATAGATCACGCGGGGCCGGTGACGGCCAGGGAGGCTTCGTCCCTGGCCGTCACCGGCCTGCACAAGCACTTCGGCCGGGTTCGCGCCAACGACGGCATCGACGTCACCTTCCGGGGCGGCGAGGTGCACGCCTTGCTCGGCGAGAACGGGGCCGGCAAGTCCACCCTCATCAAGTGCCTGACGGGCATCTACCGCCCCGACTCCGGGCTCGTCGAGGTCGACGGTCGGGAGGTCGACATCCGGGACCCCGCCGACTCCCGGCACTGCGGGATCGCGGTGGTCCACCAGAGTTCCACCCTGATCTCCCGCCTGACGCTGCTGGAGAACGTGGTCCTGCAGGAGGGACGCCTCGGGCGGATCCCCAGCGAACTGGCGGACCGCCTCGTCGAGAGCGGTGACCGGCTCGGCTTCTCCATCGATCCGAAGGCCCGCGTGGAGAACCTCTCGGTGGGGGATCTCCAGCGAGCCGAGATCGCCCGGGCGTTCATGCAGGACGCGTGGCTCGTCATACTCGACGAACCCACCGCCGTCCTGGCGCCGGCCGAGCGCGCCAGCCTCTTCGAGCTGTTCGGCTCGCTGACCTCCCAGGGCGTGGGGGTGGTGTTCGTCACCCACCACCTCGCCGAGGCGCTGTCGGAGAGCAACCGCACCACGGTCCTGCGGGAGGGGCAGGTCGTCGGTCGTCTCGAGCCCGGCCACCAGGTGGACGAGGCCGAACTCGTGCGTCTCATCGTCGGCGACGACGCGCCCCATCCATCGGTGACTGGCGCCGTCGACGGCGCTCCCGGGGCCGCTGTGCACACGCTGGCGGCGGGAAGCGCGGGCGACGTGCTCGTGGAGGTCCAGGGGGTGTCCGGCGCGCCGCGGTGGGGCCGGGCACTGCACGACGTGGACCTGACGATCCGCCGCGGCGAGGTGCTCGGCATCGCCGGGGTCGAGGGCAACGGCCAGCGGGAACTCTCCGCGCTGCTGACCGGTTCGTGGAGGCCTGACGCCGGCACCGTCATCCTCGACGGCAGGCCGCTGGCGAGCTACCCGCCGCCGGACCGCTCCGAGCTCGTCGGGGACGTGCCCGACGATCACTTCCTGGCCACGTGCGGGGAACTCTCGGTCTGGGAGAACATCGCCCTCGGAACGTTCGCCTGGCAAGAAGCGCCGACGCCCCGTCACAAGGCGCGCCAGCGCCGGTCGGCGACCGAATTGGTCGAGGAGTTCGACATCCGCACCGACGGGATCGGCGCCCCGGTGCGCCAACTCTCCGGCGGCAATCGTCGCCGTGTGATCCTCGCCCGCGAGTTGCGCAAGCACCCGTTGCTGCTGGTCGCCACCTACCCCACCCGGGGACTGGACGTCCGCTCGGCGGAGCAGGTCCGCTACTGGGTGCGCCGTCTGACCGATCAGGGGAGTTCGGTCGTCTACATGAGCACCGAGCTCGAGGAGATCATCGAGGTCAGCGACCGCGTGGCCGTGATGGTCCGGGGGCGCATCACCGGCGTGTTGAGCGAGGGGATCACGATCGGCGGCATCGGCAACCTGATGCTCCAGGAACGATGAAGCTCGCACTCGCCGGCCGGCTGCGCATGACGGAGGGGGCGGTTCCCGCTCTGGCGATCCTGGCCTCGCTGGTGGTTCTGGCGCCGCTGGTGCAGATCGGCGGCGCCGGCGTCGGCGAGGGCTACACGCAACTCTTCAAGGCATCGTTCGGGTCGATGGTCGGGGTGGGGTCGTGGCTCACGTCCTCGCTCCCGCTCGTGCTCGTCGGCCTGGGTGTGGCCCTTCCCTACCGGGCCGGCCTGTTCAACGTCGGAGGCGAGGGGCAGCTGTTGACCGGCGCTCTCGTCGGGGTGTACATCGCCACCTCGTTCGGCGGCGGCCCGGGTGTCTTCCTGCTGCCGCTGGTGGCGGCGTTCGGTGCGGCCGGCGCCCTCGGAGCGGTTGCCGGCTGGCTGAAGGCCCGCGGCATGCACGAAATCGTCACGACGATCATGTTCAACTTCATCGCGTTCTTCTCCCTCACGTTCCTGCTGCGCGGCGGGTTGAAGGACCCCGACCTGCCGTACGCGGCGAGCAGAGCGGTGCACGACGGGTTCCGGTTGGGTCGCTTCGCCGGCGATGACATCCCCTACGGCATCTTCATCGCCGCCGCCGTCGTGGCCGCCACCATCTACCTGGTCGACTACACACGCTTGGGATGGCGGTTGGGCCTGCTGGGCCAGAGCGACGCCGTCGCGGTTCGCCAGGGGATCAATCTGGCGCGCACCAGGACGGTGGCGATGGCGCTGGGTGGCGGCTTGGCCGGGCTGGGCGGGGTGGTGGAGCTGCTCGGCAACCAGTACCGCATCGGCGCCCACTTCTCGCCCGGTTGGGGCTTCACCGCCATCGCCGTGGCCCTGCTTGCGCGTGGGAAGATGCTGCCCGTGCTGCCTTTCGCCCTCTACTTCGGGTTCCTGCAGAACGGCGAGGTCCGGCTCCAGGCGATCCTGGGCCTCCCCGGCAACCTGGTGCTGATACTCGTGGCCGCCCCGGTGATCATCGTGGCCGCGGTCTACGGGTTCCGCGCCTATCGCAGGACGGTCATGGTGGGTACGTGACACTTGGGAGGTTGACAATGCTGCGAATCGACTGCCTCGTCATTCCGGCGGAGAGCCTGCCCCGGACTCGATCCGGGGCCGGAATCCAGTGCCCAGCGGCGCGGTCGGCTTTGCCAGAGGTTCGTTCAGCCTCTGGGAGGTCGCTGTGAGCGGGAACGGCGCCGCGGGAGCGGGCGAGGCGGTCGCGGTGGCGGTCGACATCGGCGGGACCTTCACCGACCTGGTGGCCGTCGGAGCCGGCGGGGAGATCGTGCTCGCCAAGCAGCCGTCGGTCCCGGCGGACTTCCTGGCCGGCGTGGACGAGGCGCTGCGGGGTCTCGGCGGCGCGGGGATCGTCGAATTCCGCCACGGCACCACCGTCGGGACCAACGCCATCATCCAGCGCAAGGGGGCCCGGATCGGGCTCATCACCACGCGGGGATTCCGGGACATCCTCCTGGCGGCGCGGGCCAGCCGCATGGATCTCTACGACTCGGTCTGGGATCCGCCGCCGCCGCTGGTGGCGCGCCGCGACATCCTCACCGTCACCGAACGACTGGACTACCTGGGGCGGACGGTCACGCCGCTGGATGCCGGCGAGGTCCGCCGGGCGATCGGCGTCCTGGTGGACCGCGGGGTCGAGGCGGTGGCAGTCTGCTTCCTGAACTCGTTCGTGAACCCGGCCCACGAGCTCGAGGCGCTGGAGATCATCGCCACCGAGGCGCCGGGGTTGTTCGCCTGCGCCAGCAGCAAGGTGGTGCCGGAGATCCGCGAGTTCGAGCGCATGAGCACCACGGTCGTGAACGCCTACCTCGGCCCGCCGATGGCGACCTACCTGCAGGGTCTGGACGCCCTGCTGGCATCACACGACTATGACGGCGACGTCCTGATCACGCATTCCGGTGGCGGGTTGATGACGTCGCGGGCGGCGACGCGCATCCCCGCCCGCGTCTGCCAGTCGGGCCCGGCGGCCGGTGTCATGGGCGGCTTGGCGGTCGCAGAGCGGGTGGGGTTCGAGAACGTCATCACCCTGGACATGGGCGGGACGAGCGCCGACATCTCGGTGATCGTGGACGGGGCGCCGATGTTCCGCTCGGAGTGGCACGCCCAGTTCAACGTGCCGATTATCTTCCCGGCCATCGATCTGGTCACCATCGGTGCGGGGGGCGGCACGATCGCCTGGGTGGACGCCAGCGGCACACCCCACAGCGGCCCCCAGAGCGCCGGCGCCGATCCCGGCCCCGCCTGCTACGAGCGCGGCGGCACCGAACCGACCAACACCGACGCCAACGTGGTGCTCGGGCGGCTGCGGCCGCAGGCGTTCACCGGCCGGCGCAGCGACATCACCATCAGCGCCGATGCGGCTCACGAGGCCGTCGAGCGCAGGATCGCCCCGGTTCTGGACTGTCCGGTCATCGACGCGGCCGCCGGCATCATCAGGCTCTCCAACGCCTCCATGCTGAACGCTGTCCGGCTCATGACCGTCGAGCGCGGCTACGACCCCCGCGACTTCTCCCTAGTGGCCTTCGGCGGCGCGGGACCGCTGCATGCGGCCGACCTGGCCCGCGAACTGCGGATCCCCACCGTGGTGATCCCGACCTATCCCGGCCTCGTTTCGGCGATGGGCGCCCTGCAGGTCATGCTGCGCCACGACCTCGTGCGGCCGGTGTTCCAACTGCACTCCAGCGTCGACCGGTCCGTCCTGGCGGCGGCGGAAGCGGAGCTGCTGTCCGAGATCGACGAACTGCGGGCCAGCGAGACGATGAAGACCGACTGGAAGGTGAACTGGCGGGCCGACATGCGCTACTACGGCCAGATCTCCGGGTACCTCACCTTGGACCTGCCGCACGGCATCGACTACCTGCTGGGCCGCGACAGCCTGGAGCGATTCCAGGCCGAGCACCAGCGGGAGTTCGGCTACGTGCTCACCGAGGACGTGACCGATGTCGAGATCGTGAACCTGCGCGCCGTGCTCATCGGAGACGTGGCTCCCGTGAGTCTTCCGGCACGTCCCGCGGGCGACGCGTCGCCCCCCGAGTCGGGCGAGGCGTACTTCTTCGAGTCGGGCGGGGTCGTCCCGACGGCCTTCGTGCAGCGCGAGGGGTTGTCCCCCGGCGATGTCGTGGCCGGCCCGGCGATCGTGGAGGAGTGGGACTCCACGACGGTGGTTCCGCCCGGCGTCGTGGCGCGCGTCGCCCCACTCGGAGAACTGGTCATGGACATGGGAGACAGCCGATGAACCGCGCAGAGACCGACCGGGCCGTCGACCCGATCACAGTCGAGGTGTTGAGCAGCGCCTTCCGGGCGATCTGCGACGAGGCCAGCGCGCTGCTGGCCAAGGGCGCCTACGGGGCCACGATCAGTGAGGGTCATGACCACTCGGGCTCCCTGCTGACGCGGGAGGCCCGTCTCGTGGCACACGGCCGCCGCGACCAGGCGGCCCACCTCGGCACGTTCGAGGAGTCCGTCAAGACGACCATCGAGCACGCCGGCGGGTTCAGGGAGGGCGACGTCTTCGTCTTCAATGATCCGTACCACGGGGGGACGCACCAACCCGACGTCAAGGTCATCCGTCCCGTGTTCGTGGACGGGTCTCTCTTCGCCTTCACGATCTCCTGCGGTCACTGGGCCGATGTCGGCGGTCCCATCCCGGGTTCGTTCAACCCCCTGGCCAGGGAGTGCTTCGCCGAGGGACTGCGGATCCCGCCCATGCTGCTGGTGGACCAGGGCCGACCGGTGCGGTCCACGTTCGAGATCATCAAGGCGAACGTGCGCGTGCCCGATGAGAGGATGGCCGATCTGCATGCTCAGCAGCGGGCCGCCGAGTTGATGGAGCGGCGCCTGCTGGAGTACGTGGCGCAGTTCGGTGCGGATGTCGTGGAGCACACCATGTACGCGCTCATGGACCGCAGCGAGGTGCTGTTGCGAGAGGGCATCCGGGAACTGCCCGACGGCGTCTACGAGTTCGAGGACTTCGGCGACTGCGACGTGCTGCATCCCGACAAGCCGCGGATCCGCGTCCACGTCAGCATGACCCTGGACGGCGACCAGGTCACGTTCGACTTCAGCAAGTCGGATCCGGCGCCCATCTCACCGTTCGGGTTCGCCCGTCCGGCATTGCTCTCGTCGGTCTACGACGGCACGATGCACTGCTTCCCCCATCTGGTGCCGCTGAACCACGGCATCACGCGATCCATCGAGGTGATCTCCGTCCCCGGCTCGTGCGTCGACGTGCTGCCCCCCACGCCGGTGCTGGGGTTCGCCTCGGGTGCCTACGAGAAGGTCGCCGCGGCGGTCATGGCGTGCTGGGCGCAGGCCTTCGCCACCGTCGACCCCACGCGGATGCATGCCGCGACGGTGAACCTGGCCAATCTGGCTCTGAGCGGCGACCACCCCGACAGCGGCGTTCCGTTCGTCTCGTACCTGTGGAACGAGGGCGGGCAGGGGGCGCGCAGCTACAAGGACGGCAACAGCTTCCAGCTGATGATCTTCATCGGCGGCGCCACCAACCAGCCCATCGAGGTCCTGGAGCGACTCAACGCCATCCGGGCGCTGTCGTGCGAGGCCGTGGGGGCCTCCGCCGGCCACGGGACCCATCGCGGCGGGTTCGGGATCGACCGCTCCTTCGAGGCGACCGGGGACATGATCCTCACGATGCACGGTGACCGGGCCGAGGTCACCCCGTTCGGCCTGGCGGGCGGCTGCAACGGCGGGGGCAACGTGCTGGTGCTGAATCCCGGCACCGAGTCCGAGCGGTGGCTCGGGATGCACGCGGTCGGCGAGCAGATCCGCAAGGGGGACGTGCTGCGCTACAGCTCCAACGGAGGCGGCGGGTTCGGTCCGCCCAGCCGGAGAGACCCCGACGCGGTGGCGCACGATGTTTCGGAGGGATACTTCGCCCCCGATCTGGCCGCTCGGATCTACGGCGTGGTGCTGACCGAGACCCCCTCCGGCTATGCGGTCGACCACGAGGCCACCGCCGAGCTGCGCGCGAACGGCATGGACGACCTGCCCGAGGGATACGGCCCCGGCGAGGTGCATCCGATGGGCCGCCGCGTGGTGCCTCGCCCGACCTGGGGAGACTCCTGAGCATTCCCGGATCAGCCGGTCTCCTGTTGCAAACACCCAGTTCAGGGACTTGTGAGGTCGGCGAAGCAGCCGTAGCTCAGCCGGATCCCTGACGGCGCCGATCCCGCGTTCGCACCCGAACGGCCGATAGGCCCCGGCTGTCGCCTGGGTGCCCTTGACAGCGTGCCGGCGCGTGGCTATGGTGTAAATTGCTAATGATCCAGTATCATTAGTAATCTGAATCATCGGGATGCGAATCATGGCGAACCACTCATGGTGAACAGCGGCCCAGAACCAGGCCCGGCACCAGCCCAGGACGGGGAGGTGGATCGGCTCGTCGGTCTCGTCGGCTACCAGCTGCGACGCAGCTACTTCCACTCGATCCAGCTCTTCGCCGCCGCCACGAACGGCCCGGACATCACGCCGCTGCAGTACGGGATACTCGAGACGATCCACGACAGCGAGGTCCTGGCCCAAAAACATGTGGCCGCCCGGCTCGGCTCGCCCCCGCAGTCGCTCGTTCCCTTGGTCCGCGACCTCGAGGATCGAGGGCTCGTCGAACGGGTCCGGTCGGAGGTCGACCGTCGCCGGCACCTCCTGACGCTGACAGAGGCCGGCCTCGACCTGCTCGTTGAGATCCGCGACCGCGTCACCGGCGTCGAAGCCGGCCTGACCGGCGGCCTCGCTGCGGGAGAGCGGGAACAACTGCTCGACCTGCTCTGCCGCCTCCGCCGAGGCACACCAGTATGAGCACCGCCGTTGCGAGGCCCGCAGGCCGGCGCCGGTCAGCGCCGGCGCTGTCGCGAGCCCTGCCGGGAGCGGTCACGGGCGGCGCTCTCGCTGCACTCTGGTTCAGCGCGGGCGGCGCCTCCTCGGCCGGCGTCTGGATCGGCGCCGTCGCTCTCGGGCTCTGCCTGGCGCTCGTCGCCGTGGGCGTCTACATCACCTTCCGCGTCCTCAACTTCCCGGACCTGACCATCGACGGCACCTACCCGCTCGGCGCCGCGGTGTCGGCGGTTCTGATCGTTCACGGGTTCCCCGCCTGGCCGACGCTGGCTGTGGCGTTCGTCGCCGGCGGATGCTTCGGCGCGCTCACCGCACTCCTCGCCACCAAGCTCCGACTCCACAGCCTCCTGGCGTCGATCCTCGTGGCGACCGCCCTGTTCTCCATCAACCTGCGGATCCAGGGCAAGGCGAACATCCCGCTGCTGAGCGAGACGACGATCTTCACTCCGATCAGCGACGGCGCCCGGCGTGCCACCGTCGCGGCCTTCGGCGACGGCGCTGCCCGACACTCGAACAACCTCCTCACCATCGTGCTCGTCGGGCTGCTCGTCGTGGCCGTGAAGCTCGTGTTCGACGCGTTCAACCGCAGCGAGATCGGCCTCAATCTGCGGGGTACCGGTGACAACCCGCAGATGATGCGGACCCTCGGTCGCAACACCGATCAATACGTCGTGCTGGGTGTCGCGATCAGCAATGCCCTGGTCGCCGTGGCCGGAGCGATCGTCGCCCAGTTCCAGGGATTCGCCGACGTCAACATGGGATTCGGCCTCATCATCGCCGGTCTGGCGTCGGTGATCCTCGGAGACGTGGTCTTCCGGCCCCGGCGCGTGAGCACCGGGACCCTGTCGGCGATCGCCGGAATGATTCTCTACCGCACGGCCATCGCTGCGGCGCTGGTCATCAGGGTCCCCGTCCCGGGAGGCGAATCCTTCCGCTTGGAGGCCGGCGACATCAAGCTCGCCACAGCGGTACTCGTCCTCGGGATGCTGTGGTTCAGCGGGTTCAGCGGGTTCAGCGCCACTCGAAAGAAGACGTGATGCTGCGCGTCCGCTCGCTGGAGCACGTCTTCAACGTCGGCACGGTCTCGGAGATCTCGGTTCTCCGCAGCATCGACCTCGACCTCGAAGACGGTGAGTTCGTCACCGTCGTCGGAAGCAACGGCGCGGGCAAGTCGACGCTCTTCAATGCGATCGCCGGAGCGCTCACCCCGACGGCGGGTTCGGTCACCCTCGACGGGAGCGAGATCACCGGATGGCCCGAGCACAAGCGCTCCCGCCTCATAGGTCGGGTATTCCAAGACCCGAACCATGGCACCGCACCTTCACTGACGATCGCCGAGAACGCGGCGCTCGCAATGAACCGGGGCCGGCGCTCGCGGCTCCGCAAGGCGATCGGTCCGGTGAAGCGGAGGCAGATCGAAGCGCTCCTCGAACCGATCGGCCTCGGGCTCGAGCGCCGCCTCGATGAGCGAGTCTCGCTTCTGAGCGGGGGTCAACGCCAGGCGATGACCCTCGTGATGGCGGCGATCGTCAGGCCGAGGCTCCTCCTTTTGGACGAGCACACAGCGGCGCTCGACCCCGAGACCGCTCGGCGTGTCCTGGAACTCACCGACGCCGTGGTCCGTGAGCACGGACTCACCACGCTGATGATCACGCACAACATGAACCAGGCGATCGAGTTCGGCACCCGGACCGTGATGCTCCACAAGGGCCGGATTCTGCTCGACCTGTCGTCGGAGCGGCGACGGGGCCTCACCGCGGACGATCTTGTGCAGCAATTCAGCCGCGCCGGCGCCGCGGAGTTGCTCTCCGGGGGGCTCGAACCCCCCGACACCGACCAGCCGGACAAGCCATCACAGGAGTGAGGCGACGCGAAAAGACCGACGAGAGATCACAGACGAGAAAGGACAACAGCAATGAGACAGCGGACGAAGACGAAGCCGAACCTGACAACGATTCTTCTGGCCCTTGTGGCGGTCGCCGCATTGGCGGCCTCCTGCGGGTCCGATGACACCGCGGACAGCGCCGAAGGGGCCCAGGCCGTGGCCGCTCCCGGCGAAGCCGCGCCGCCGCCGGAACCTCCGGAGCCGCCGCCGTCGGAGCCCCCCGCAGCGCCCGAGGAGCCTGAAGCGGATCTGGAGGAGCCCCCAGCGCCCGAGGAGCCACCAGCGCCCGAGGAGCCACCAGCGCCGCCGCCGGAGCCCCCCGCAGCGCCCGAGGAGGCGGGCGACCAAAAGCCCATCAAGATCGGCATGATGGTGTCGGTGCGGGTTCCGGCACTGGAACGAGTCCAGGGCGCGATCATCGCCAAGCTGGCCGAGGAAGGCTTCGTGGACGGCGAGAACATCACGATCGACAACGCCAGCGCCGACGGCGACATCGCCACCCTGTCGACGATCGCCCAGCAGTTCGTCAACGACGAGGTGGACCTGATCATCACGACCACGACCCCCGCCCTGCAAGCGGCGTTCAATGCGTCGAGTGACCTGCCGAGTCCGATCCCCATCGTCTTCTCCACCGTCACCGACCCGATCGGGGCGGGCGTCGTGGACGACCTCGTCGATCATCCCGAGTGGCTCTCGGGATCGCAGCTGCTGCCGCCGCTCGAGCAGACCTTCAACGCCATGTTCGAGGTCCTTCCCGAGGTGGCGAGGGTGGGGTACCTGTACAACCCGGCCGAAGCGAACTCCGTGACACAGACCGCCTGGATCGAGGAGATCGCCGCCGAACGCGGGCTGGAACTCGAGATCGCGACGGTCTCCAACAGCTCCGAGGTCAGGACCGCCGCCGAGTCGATGGTGGGCCGCGGTCTCGACTTCTTCTTCTACAGCCAGGACAGCACCGTCGCCCAAGGGGCGACCGCCCTCGTCGCCGTGGCCAACGAGGCCGTCATCCCGGTCATCACCAACGACGTGGGCAACATGGCGCTCGGCATCTCGCTCGGTGTCGGTGCGTCACTGGCCGCCGACGGGCGGCGAGCCGGCGAGATCGCCGCCGGACACCTGGCCGGAGAGCTCGACCTGGCGACGACTCCGATCCTCCCGGTCGAGGAGTTCGACCTCTTCGTGAACCTGGACGCAGCCGCGGTCCAGGGGCTCGACGTGCCGGCGAGCTACTCCGATCGGGCCATCCCGATCAGCACCTCCTGACCAGCACCTCCCGACCATGAGCACGACCGAAAGGAGTGCGCCGTTGAACGAAGTACTCGTCCTGAACCACGCAGACGTGACCGAGTTGCTGGCGATGGACGCCTGCATCGAGGCGGTCGAGGCCTCGTTCCTCGCCCACGGGCGCAACGACGTCATCCAGCCGTTGCGACCGTTCGTCACGCTCCCGGAGGAGGCCGGCATTCTCGCCATGATGCCGGGATACGTCGGCCCCCTCGACGCGGCCGGCATCAAGGTGATCACCATCTTCTACACCAACCACGGCACCGAATACGACTCCCATCAGGGCGCAGTGATGCTGTTCGACACCGCGAACGGGAGGCTGCTCACCCTCGCGGACGCGAGTTCGATCACCGCGATCCGCACCGCGGCGGCATCCGGGGTGGCCACCCGCCTGCTCTCCAACGAGAAGTCGTCGACGCTGGCGATCATCGGGTCGGGGACACAGGCGAGAACCCACGTGGAGGCGATGCTGGCCGTCCGCCCCATCGAGACGGTCAGGGTGTGGAGTCGCAACGGTGCCACCGCAGCCCGCTTCGCCGGGTGGGCGCAGAGGACGTTCGATGTTCCAACTCGGTTCGAGGCGGACATCCGCGACGCACTCGCCGGGGCGGACATCGTCTGCACCACGACGTCGTCCAATGACCCGCTGGTGCTGGAGGACCTGCTGGCGCCGGGGATGCACATCAATGCCGTCGGTTCGAGCGTCTCGTCTGCCCGCGAACTCGATGCGGGCGCCATGAAGCGCTGCCGTCTGTACGTCGACAGCAGAGAGTCGGCGCTCAACGAATCCGGCGACCTCATCCTGGCCGTGCGCGAGGGCGTCATCGACGAGGACCACATCGTGGCGGAGATCGGCGAGGTCCTCGACGGACGGCGGCCCGGTCGCGCCGGCACCGAAGAGATCACGCTGTTCGACTCGCTCGGATTGGCGATTCAGGACATCGTGGCCGCCCGCTTGATCTACGACCGCGCCGTCGCCGAGGGCAGGGGCGCCATGGTCGAGCTGGGAGGCGGCCGTGTGCCGCTCGGGTGTCCGTGATGACCGGCTACCCGGACATCGGTCTCTACATCGGCGGTTCGTGGCGCACGACGGCGGATGGTCTGCCGGTGGTGAACCCGGCGAATGAGCAGGTCATCGGCCGGCTCTCCTGTGCCGGGCAGCAGGACCTGGACGACGCGCTGGAGGCGGCCGCTGAGGGCTTCAAGGTCTGGAGCCGGACCGCCCCGAGGGACCGCGCCGATGTCCTGCGGGCGGCTGCGGCTCTCCTGCGCCGGCGGCAGGACGAGATCGCCCGCGACATCACCTTGGAGCACGGCAAGCCGCTCCGGCAGGCCGCCTTGGAGGTCGTACGGGGCTGTGAGTTCTTCGAGTGGGACGCCGGTGAGGCGGTCCGCGCCTACGGGCGGGTGGTCCCGAGCGGGCCGGGCATCAGCTATGTCGTCCATCAGCAGCCGATCGGCCCGGTGGCCGCTTTCTCGCCGTGGAACTTCCCGATGAGCCAGCCGGCGCGCAAGGTGGCGGGTGCTCTGGCGGCGGGATGCTCCATCATCCTCAAGGCGTCCGAGGAGACGCCGGCGGGCGCCATGCACATCGCCCGGGCGTTCGGTGATGCGGGCCTGCCGGCGGGCGTGCTGAACCTGGTGTTCGGCGTGCCGTCGGAGCTCTCGGAGTACTTGATTCCCCACGGGGCGGTCCGGCTGGTTGCCTTCACCGGTTCGACGGCGGTGGGGCGGCGGCTCGCCGGGCTGGCTGCCGAGCACATGACCCCGGTGCTCATGGAGCTCGGGGGTCACGCGCCGGTGATCGTCTGCGAGGACACCGACGTGAAGGCCGCGGCGGTCGCCTCGGCGGTGCGCAAGATGCGCAACGCCGGGCAGGTGTGCACGTCGCCGACGCGTTTCTTCGTGCACGACAGCGTCTTCGAGGAGTTCCTGGACGTGTTCACCGAGCGCGCCGCGGCGACGGTGGTCGGCGACGGCATGGCACCCGGCGTCGAGATGGGCCCGCTGGCCAACGACCGCCGGCTGGCGGCGCTGAGCGAGCTGGTGGCGGACGCACGCGGCAAGGGAGCCACCGTCACCACGGGCGGGGAGAGGATCGGATCCTGCGGCTATTTCCTCCAGCCCACCGTGCTGGCCGAGGTGCCCGCCGATGCGCGGGTCATGCAGGTGGAGCCGTTCGGGCCATTGGCGGTGGTGAACCGGGTGGGGTCGCTGGACGAGGCCATCGACTGCGCCAACGCGGTGCCCTACGGGCTGGCCGCGTACGGGTTCACTGACCGCGCCGACTACGCGGATCGCATGGTCGAGCGGGTCGAGGCCGGGAACCTGTCGATCAACACGCTGGAGGCGTCGGTGCCCGAGACGCCGTTCGGAGGCGTGAAGTCCAGCGGCTACGGCCGTGAGGGCGGCGTCGAGGGCCTGCACAACTACATGGTCGTCAAGAACGTCTCGCACAGCATCGAGATCGTCTGAGCAGGGTTCCCGCCGCGACATGCGCTACGCCAGAGCCGACGCCAAAGCCCACGCCCGGGCCAACCTGACCGGCATCTGGGCGGCCGCTCTGACGCCGTTCACGGGCGATCTGCGGCTGGACGAGGACGGGTTCCGCCACAACGTCCGCCATTGGGTTGAGGACCTGGGCATCGCCGGGCTCTTCATCTCCGGGAAGCAGGGCGAGTTCTTCTCGATGAGCCTCGACGAGCGCAAGCGGAGCCTGGAGTTGGCCGTTGAGGCCGTCGGGGGTGGGGCGCAGACCATGATGTCCTGCTCGGACCAGAACCTGGACGTCGTCCTGGAGCTGGCCCGCCACGCCCAGGACGCCGGGGCGGACTACATCGTGGTCCACGCCCCGACGCTGCACTTCGCCGCCGAGCACGACGAGACGGTCTTCCGGTACTACGAGACGATCTCGGAGACCGTCGACGTCGGCATGGCCCTGTGGAGCCACCCCGACAGCGGCTACCTGATGTCGCCGGGGCTCTGCAACCGGCTGGCCGACCTGGACAACGTGGTGGCCATCAAGTACAGCGTGCCGCGCCCGCTGTACGCCGAACTCACCGCCGCGGCCTCGGATCGCATCGCCGTGAGCACCGCCTCGGAGGACGACTGGCTCGACAACATCCTCGAACTCGGCTGGAAGCTGTACCTGTGCTCGTCGCCGCCGTACCTGCTGCAGACGGCCGCAGACCGGCGCATGCACGACTACACGCAGGCGGCGTTCGCCGGGGACGCCGCCGGGGCGCGCCGCATCAGCGAGAGCCTGAACCCCGTGCGCGACGCCCTGAAGCGGACCAGGCCCCCCGAGAAGCCCCACGCCCACCAGAAGTACTGGCAGGAACTGCTCGGACAGGTCGGCGGCCGGGTCCGCCCGCCCCTCCTGGAGCTCACCGACGCCGAGAAGGCGGCTACACGAGCGGCCTTCGAGGGGTGCGGCCTGCAGGCGTGAGAGCCCGATCGCAGCCCGGAAACCAATAGGGCCCGAAACCGATAGGGGATCGATATGACAAACCCGGCGCGGCTCAGAACGTTCAACTTCCAGGCGTGGATAGAGGAGCACCGCGATCTCCTCAAGCCGCCGGTCGGCAACCGGCAGATCTGGGAGGACGCCGACCTCATGGTGACCGTCGTGGGTGGCCCCAACCGCCGTACCGACTTCCACGACGATCCCGTCGAGGAGTTCTTCTACCAACTCGAGGGCGACATGGTCCTGAAGGTCATCGAGGACGGCGTGCACTGCGAACTCCCGATCCGGGAGGGCGAGATCTTCCTCCTGCCGCCCCATGTGCGCCACTCCCCGCAGCGCCCCCAGCCCGGATCGGTCGGGCTGGTCGTCGAGCCCAAGCGTCCCGACGGGGCGAAGGACGCTTTCGAGTGGTACTGCTTCGAATGCGAGTCGCTCGTCCACCGCGTCGAGGTGATCCTGACCAGCATCGTGCGCGACCTGCCGCCGCTGTTCGAGCGCTTCTATCGGGACGAGCAACTGCGCACCTGCCCGCAGTGCGGGGCGGTCCACCCGGGCAAGGAATCACCCCCAGGATGGGTGAGGCTGTAGGGCCCGAGATGTCCCGAGCACCTGCGACGTCCCGCCCGCTACGGGCCGCCTCCGGCCAACCGGGCACCGACTGTCCTGTGCGCTCGAGGCCATGACCGCTCCGGACATCCCGCTCACGACCGGTGCCGAGACGGCTGCGGCCCTCGACGCTGCCGATCCGCTGGCGGGGTTCCGCGACGAGTTCCACCTTCCGGCGGGCCGCGACGGAGCGCCGCAGATCTACCTGGCGGGCAACTCGCTGGGGGCCGCGCCGCGCGCCGCCGCCGGCTACGTGAACGCCGAGTTGGATCGCTGGGCCAGCCTCGGGGTGGCCGGACACTTCGCCGGCGAGTCAGCGTGGGCGCCGTACCACGAGTTGCTGACGGACCCGCTGGGGCGGCTGGTCGGCGGGCGCCCGCACGAGGTCGTGGCCATGAACTCCCTCACCGTCAACCTGCACCTGCTGATGGTGAGCTTCTACGACCCCACTGCGGACCGGCACAAGGTCCTCATCGAGGACCACGCCTTCCCCAGCGACCACTTCGCCGTCGAGAGCCAGATCCGCCAGCGCGGCGGCGACCCGGCGCGCTCGCTGGTGCTGGCCCGACCGCGCCCCGGCGAGCAGACGCTGCGGCGCGAGGACCTGCTGGCGCTGATCGCCGAGGCGGGTGCCGAGCTGGCGCTCGTGCTGCTCCCCGGCGTGCAGTACTACACCGGCCAGGTGCTCCCGCTGGCGGAGATCACCGCCGCCGCCCACGACGTCGGCGCCCGGGCGGGTTTCGACCTGGCGCACGCCGTGGGCAACGTCCCGCTGGCGCTGCACGACTGGAACGTCGACTTCGCCGTCTGGTGCAGCTACAAGTACCTCAACGGAGGCCCGGGCGCAGTCGGGGGCGCCTTCGTGCACGAGCGCCACGTGATCGACCGCTCGCTCCCCAAGCTCCTGGGGTGGTGGGGGCAGCGCCCCGACATCCGCTTCGAGATGGGCACCGTCTTCGAGACCGTTCCCAGCGTGGAGTCCTGGCAGCTCTCGAACCCGTCGATCCTCGCCATGGCGGCCCTGCGGGCGTCTCTCGACATCTTCGACCGGGCGGGCGGCATGGTGCCGCTGCGAGCCAAGTCGGAGCGGCAGTTCGCCTACCTCGGCTTCCTGCTCGCCGAGGTGATCGGTGACCGGGCCGAGAGCATCACACCGGTGGCGCCGGCTGAGCGCGGCTGCCAGAACTCCCTGCGGATCCGGGCGCCGGGCATCGACGGGCGCGCCGTGCACCGGGGATTGACCGAGGCCGACGTCGCCTGCGACCGGCGACACCCCGACGTGATCCGCGTGGCGCCGGCGCCTCTCTACAACTCGTTCTCCGACATCCGGCGATTCGTCTACATCCTGGACCGCGTGCTCGACGAGGCGGGACGCTCACGGGGGCGCCGTCCGGTATGTCCGTGATTCATCTACGTCCTGGATCGCGTACTTGAAGAGGCGGCCCGATGGGCGCGCTCGTCCGCGAAGGCGCCGCCGCCGAGCGCGCCCCGCTGCCAGCGGTCGGGGGTCAGCACCAGGGCGCGGGGGTAGTCCTCGAACAGCCAGCGGGCGAAGTTGCGGCGCGTCCACGGTGTCGCCCCGGAGATCCCCACCGCCGCGTTGCAGCCTGCGGGGCTGCGCAGGGCGCTCCCCAGCATGCGGGTGAACCGGAAGTCTCGCCAGAGGTGGTGCGCCACGCCTGAGCGGTAGAGCCGCCGGGCAGCCGCCTCATCGTCGGGCCCCGCCCGGACCAGGGCCTCTGCGGCCAGCAGCCCGCTGAGCAGCGCCTGGCCGATGCCCTCACCGGTCATGGGATCGCCCACCCCGGCCGCGTCGCCGCAGAACAGCACCCGCCCCGACGCCAAGGGCAGATCACCCAGCCGGGTGGGGATCGGCCAGGCCCGGGGCCGGTCGGCGGGGGTCGCCTCGGATCCCAGAACGGCGGCGATGTGCGGGCGGCTGCGGAGCTCGTTCCACAGCCGGGCGAGGCTGCCGGTGCTGTGTGTGGACCGAGAGACGCCGAAGCCCACGTTCGCGGTGCCGTCGGGCAGGGGGAACATCCAGACGTAGCCGGGCAGGATCTCCGGCTCGAACCAGACGCGCAGCGCCTCGCCGGCCTGCGGTCCGACGCCGGTGTAGTACTGGCGGAAGGCATGCCAGTCGCCCCGGTACGACGGCAGCGAAAGCCCCAGCATCCGCCGCACCGGCGACCACATGCCGTCGGCGGCGACGGCGTAGCGGGCGTGTACCGCGCCCGACGCCGGCGTGGTGAGCGCCACCCGGTCGCTCCCGACGGCCACCCCGTCGCAGGCGCAGCCGTCGAGGACCTCGACGCCGACCCGCCGCGCCAGGTCCACGAGGGCGGCGTCGAGATCGTGGCGCTGCGCGGTCGCCGCGTACTGGCCGTCGGGGGGGAACGGGTAGGCCACCTCACGCCCCGAGGGAGAGCGGATCACCAGGCCCGTCGCCGCGCGCCACGACGGAACCGACGCCGGGTCCAGCCCCAGGTGTTCCAGCAGGCGCAGCGCCCCCGTCGTGAGCCCGTCCCCGCAGTACTTGTCACGGGGGAAGCGCGTCCTGTCCAGTACGACGACGCCCCGTCCCGCCCGCGCCAGACCGATGGCCGCGGCGACGCCCGCCGGGCCGGCCCCGACAACGGCGACATCGGCGGTGAGGTGCTTCACGTGCCGTCGATGGGCTGGGCCTCCGTCTCCGCCTCGGCGTCGGCAGGTCCTCCCTCGGGTTCGATCTCGGTGGCCTCGCCGCCTTCGCCGGTCTGGCCCTCCGCCGGCGGCTCAGCCGGCTCAACCGGCTCGGTCTGCAGGCGGGGGATGTCCTCGGGGTGGGCGCAACTGCCGGGCGAGGCGTCGGCGTCGTCAGGCCCACACAGCGGGATGCACGCCGGCGGCTCCTCGCCTGCCAGGACCCCCTCTGGCAACTCGCTGCAGACCGGCACGCAGCTCAGTCCGGCGGGGTCGGTCCCCGGCGTGGCCGCGGCCCCTTCGCCGATTGCCCCGTCACCGGCAGAGTCGGGCACGGGGCACAGCGCCCGGCAGGACTCCACCCAGCCGTCGTTGTCGGTGTCCACGGCCCCCTCGCCGGGCGCGCAGTCCGGCGGGGGCACGAAGGGTTCGCCCTGGCAGTTCAGCCCCTCGGCGGGCTGGTAGAGCGCCGTCACGATGTCCGTCGTGGAACTGCCGTCGGCGAAGGTGCGGGTGCGCTCGGTGAAGACCTTCGTGCACTGGTCCTCGGGCTCAGTGGTCTGGTCGCTCTGGACAACGGTCATGTGGAGGGTGCTGTAGATCCGGACGGTGACCGAATCCTCGGTGGAGGTCGGCCACAGCAGCATCGAGTAGGGCGTCTTGTTGATGAGCTGCAGGTCGGGGTGCGGGTAGGAGATCGTGGCCTCGCGACCGTACGGGTAGCGGCTGATGTAGATGGAGTGCGCCTGGTACTCCCCGAAGTCCAGGCCGGCGAAGAAGGCCGCATTGAACATCGTGGTGGCGAACTGCGAGACCCCGCCGCCCACGTCCGCCTGGAACTTGCCCAGGTAGATCACCCCGGCGGGCACGAAACCCTTCGCCTCGGTGCGGCGCCCCACGTAGTCGTTCACCGACCACGTCTCGCCGGGCCCGATGATCGCCCCCTGCACCAGCTCGGCGATGCGGCGGATGTTGTTCACCCTGGCCTGGCCGGGTTTGAAGTAGGTGGTGAACTCGCCGACGAGCTCGCGGATGCCGGTCTCGGCGATCAGGTCGCCCTCGCTGCCCGGAACGTCGGTGAGGTGCAGCGCGATCTCGTGCTGGCCGGCGAGCAGGGCGGTCAGGGCCGTCTCGCCGGCGTTCGGCGCGCAGCAGCGGCGGCCCGGCCGAGCGTCCACCGCCACCGGCGCCCCGTCGACGATGGCGAACCTGCCGGGGTCGCCGGGCACGGCCACGTTCGCCAGGCGGGTCTCGATCACCTCGGTCACATAGGCGGTGTCGAGGCCGATGGCCGGCGGGTTGCCGGGGGTCACGCTGAGCCAGGTGCGGACCTCGGCGGGCAGGAAGTCCCGGATCGTGTCCTCGACGTAGACGGTGAGTCCCCGCGCCGTGTAGGAGTTGACGTAGTCGGCCGTCGCCTGCAGGTCGAAGGCGGTGACCGGCGGGGGGTACGAGGAGGGCTCCACCACGATCACCTCCGGCAGGGCGCGCTCGGCCGCCGTCCGCCGCACCGCCGCCCGGATGTCCTCGCGGGTGACCTGCAGGCCCGTGACGCCCGGCTCCACCACGAAGGCGCCGTCCCGCAACTCCAGGCGGGCCGGCGAGGCCTCCCGGACGAGGTCGGGATGGATCGCTTCGATGAACTGCTGCGCCACGACTTCGTCCCACGTCACGATGGCGCGCAGGTTGTTCTCGCCGAAGAACGAGGACGCCCAGGCGATGGGCGAGGCGCCCCGCTGCCCGGCGGCCAGGGCGGCGGCGACGTTGGCCTCCACGTCGAGGGCGAACCCCAGCTGACCGGCGCTGGCCGCCAGGGTGCCGGTGGGTGTGAGCAGCGGCAGGGAGCGGTTGGCGTAGTCGGTCGACAGCTTCTGGACCTCGCTGCGGATCTCCTCCTCGGAGAGCCCGCCCACGTCGACGCCCTCGATCTGCACGTTCTGCACCGAGCGGCCCGAACGCACCACCACATCGGCGATGTAGACCCCCAGGAAGCCCATCGCCAGGGCTCCCACGAGAATTGCGAGGATCCGCCCGTAGCGCGGGCGCCGACGCCCGCCCCCGTGGCTGTCCGAAGGCCCCCGGTCAGGGTGCGGGAACTCAGGTGCGACTATGCCCTCAGGGTACCGGTGCCTGCCACGTTCAAAGGAGACGGAATGCCGTTCGGTTGCCGCCGACCCGTGCCGGTTCCCTCAGACTCGTTCAGGGCCTCCGCTCAGAAGAGACGCAGATCCTCGGGCGCCTCGCCGCGGAGTGTGGCGTAGTCGACCAGTTTGCAGCGGATCCCCCGGGCGTCGGCCAGCACCCGTGCCTGCGGCTTGATCTCCTCGGCCACGAACAGGCCCTGCACGGGGCCGAGTGCCGGATCGGCGTTCAGGAACTCGAGGTAGCGGCTGAGTTGCTCCACGCCGGCGGTCTCGCCGCGCCGCTTCACCTCCACCGCGACCGCGACGCCGCCGGCGTCGCGGCACAGCAGGTCGACGGGCCCCACGGCGGTCGGGTACTCGCGGCGCACCAGCCGGTAGCCCTCCTCCAGCACCGAGGGGTCGGCCGCCAGCAGCTCCTGGAGGTGGGCCTCCACGCCGTCCTTGCGCAGCCCCGGGTCGCTGCCGAGGTCGTGGGTGACGTCGGAGAGGACATCCAGCAGGTCGATGACCAGGATCTCCGAGCGGGTGTTGGTGACCGTCCAGCGCTCGGGGCTCTCGGTGAGGGTGTTGGGCGGGTTCATCCAGTTGAGCGGCTTGTAGGCGCCGCCGTCGGCGTGGACCGCGATGCTGCCGTCGGCCTTGACCATGATGAGGCGCACCGCCTCGGGGAGGTGCGCGGCCAGCCGCCCCTGGTAGTCGACGGTGCAGCGGGCGACGAGGATGCGCATGGCTGGTTCAGCCGGCCGCGGGGGCGGCGCGGGCAACGGTCGCGGCGAGGGCCGCCGCGGCGACTTCGGGGCGGCAGATCAGCAGGTCGGGAAGCTCCACGTCGGGCCGGTTGTAGCGCAGGGGCCGGCCGTCGAGGCGGGAGGCGTGCAGCCCGCAGGCCAGCGCCACGGCCACCGGGGCGGCCGAGTCCCACTCGGACTGGCCGCCGGCATGCACGTAGGCGACGGCCCGCCCGCGGATCACCTCGGCCACCTTGGCGCCCACCGAGCCGAGCGTGACCAACTCCGCGCCGAGCGCCGCCGCCACCGCCCGGCCGTCGGGGACGGGCCTGCTGCGGCTGGTGATCACCTGCTTCCTGGCCCCCGAGTTGTCGCCGCCGGGTAGCCAAGGGGACAGCGTCGGAGGTTCGGCGGTGCTCAGCGTGATCCCCTCGGCGGGGAGTGCCACGGCGCCGACGGTCGGTGTGCCGTCGACGGCGAGAGCGACGTGCACGCCCCAGTCCGTGCGTAGCGGCTCACCGTACTGCCGGGTGCCGTCCAGCGGATCGATGATCCACACCCGCCGATGGTTGAGGCGCCGCCGGTCGTCGGGGGCCTCCTCGGACAGGACGGCGTCGCCGGGCCGGGCCTCGGCGAGCGCGGCGGCGAGGAACTCGTGGGCCGCCCGGTCGCCCTCGTCGCGGAGTTCGTCGAGATCGTCGCGTGGGTCGGGCGCCTCGAGCCGGTGCCGCTCCAGCAACTTCACGAGGAGCGCCCCCGTCTGCATCGCCAACTCGACCGCCAGCCGGTGGTCGTCGACATCGGACCCGGTGGGACCGGCCGGCAAGTGGTCGCCGGCACCGGTCGCCGCGCGGGCCGCGGGCGGGGTGCCGTCGGCGGTCACCCCCTCACCCTAACGATGCGGGCACTGCCGGGAGATCCCCATCATCGCCCACATGTGCGGCCAAGGCCCCCACCGTCGACGGCACCGCCGGCTTGAACCCTGACACCGCCCCGTCGCGCCCGACCGGAGCCGGTCCACGTTATCGATAGGGGTGGCGCCGACCAGCAGCGGAGGGGTCGCGCGGTCATCTCCCCTGATGAGCGGGCTCTGAGCAGAGATCTCCCAAGGGGATCCCTCGGTGGCCTCTGCCTGTCCGCGCATGCTCTGACTCCGCCACGCGGCTATCAGGCCTCAATTGTGGCCTCCGTGCCCTTCCATGCCTTCGTGCCCGCCCATTCCGTCGTCGGGGGCCATGGCGGGCAACTCGCGGCTATCCGCAGCGGTGACGGGCGGATCGAACCAGGTGGTGGTGGCGCGCATGCACCCCCAGGAGTTGAGCGCGCAGGTGGGATCCGCCTGCAGCAGTCGGAAACTGTCTGAGCCGAACAGGTCGTCTGCGGAGAACCTCAGGCGCTGACCGTGGGACGTCACGTAGTCCGTCCGGTTCAGCGCTTCCAGGAACGACTCGGTGCTGAGCGGGCCGTCCACACGCGAGATGGCGCCGAAGGTGACGTCCAGATAGTCGCATATCGACATCATGAGGTTCCAGGCGTCGGAGTGGTAGCGGTGAACGAACGGCCCTGCGACGATCCAGCTGTTGCGCAGGCCCAGACAGCCCCGATCGAGGCCGTCGACGGGGTCGTCGGCGGCTCTCCGCACACTCATCATCACGAGGTTGGCGCCCTGTGCCGGGGGCGTGCCGGTGAGCACCAGCATGGCGTCGTGGGCGTCGCTGACAATCCATTTGGGATGCCAGCCGACCAGTTCGGCGGCGCGCATGAGGTTCCGCACGTCGTTCCAGTCGCTTGTCGCCACGACCGCCGTCACCCCCACGTCGCTCATCTGCTGGGCCGTCTGGACGAAGTGACTGCGCATGGCGGTGAGCGTCTGCTCCTGATCGGGAGGCAGCAGCGCCGACGCCTGCTGAAAGCTCCCCTCGTCCGCGTCGAACAGGTCGCCGCCGACACCTTCGAATCGATCCATCAGGTTCAGCACGGCCGTGCCGGAGAAGTCGGGCACGACCCCCAGCCAGCCGGTCACCTGCAGATTGAGACGTTCGGTCGCGGCGTCGAAGGCGGCGACACCCGGCTGGTTCGGATCGTGAACGTGGCCGCCGAAGAGGTGTGCGTCCCCCGTCGTCATCTGGTGCGCCTGCTGTCCCGTACCGGGCATCTGCTCCATCCCGGGCATGTCGTGGCCGGGTTCGGACATGTCGGTCATCTGGTGCGCGGGATCGGTCATGTCCATCGCCGATGCTGCGGTCCGGTGCAGGAGGACCAGCCGGTCGGCGCGGGTGAGCACCCCGGCGGCGGCGGCGGACTCGACGGCGTTGGCGACCAGGAACTCCACCGAGCCGTGATCCACACGCAGCAGACCGCCGGCGTCAGCGAGTGCGTCCGCGGGATACTCGCTGAAGAGGCCGATGACGGGGATGCCGGCGCCTCGCACGGCGCACTGATCGATGGATTCGATCGGTTCGTACACACCGATGCTGAACAGCACGAGCGGCTTCCGCTGCTCCAGGTCGGCGCAGATTCGTTCGATGTCAGCGACCGGATCGGCGAAGCCGAGGGTGTGGGAACTGGCTTCGAAGCAGCGCCCGCCGAGGCCGCCGTAGCTGTTCACCTGGTTGACGTAGGCGTCGAGAATCCGATTCGGCTGTTCGAACACGAGATCCGAGAGGCCCACGAAGTCCAGGTTGAAGACGTCGTGGGAGACCATGGCGATCGTTACCACCTCGCCGGCGCCGGCGGTGCCGGGTTGTGGACATGGCTCGCCGGAGGCGACCACGGTGCCCCCGGCGGCGGCGATCCCTTCGCCTGTTCTCAAGCCCTCCGCCCCGCCTGCGGGCTGGGCCGGCGGGTCAGACCCGACGACGTTGATTGTGACCCCGCCCGGCTGTCCGGAGGTGCGGCCGTCGCCGCAGGCTGACACGACGAGCGCCGTCGCCGCGACCGCACATAGTGTGAGCCTCAATATGCGGCCGTCAGCTATCAATGGTTGCCTCCGTTCTGCGGCCAACCATGGTCGGTTCCAAGGGGCGGGTCTGCGTTCGGGGGGGGGGGGTGAGGATATCCAAGATTGGGGGCGAAGCTACTCCCGACGCTGAACCCTAATTGTCGGAGCGACCGAAGGCCCGCATGGCGGCTTCGAGCGCGTCTTCGGGGGAACCCCACCGGGTACACCTAGCGGCGGCGGTTGGCGCGGGCGACGGCGGCCCGGTGGGCGGCGTGCTCCAAGCGGTCGTCCAGCGGCTTGAGTTCGATGTCCCGGCCGTAGCGGTGCTCTAGCGCCCACATCAGCAACAGGTCGGCCAGCCAGGGGTTCTTCGGCAAGAGCGGGCCGTGCAGGTAGGTGCCCACGGTGCGGTTCGCCACGGCGCCCTCGGTGCGGTCACGCCCGTTGTTGCCGTGGCCCGTGGTGACGCGCCCGAGCGGTCTGGCGCCGTCGCCGAGGGTGGTGCGCCCGGCGTGGTTCTCGTAGCCGACGAGTTGTCCGGGCACCGGCCCGAGTTCGCTGCGCAGCACGATGTCGCCGATGAGACGGTCCTTGCCGGCCGTCGTCGTGATGTCGAGGACGCCGATGCCCTCCACGGTGGTGCCGGCGGCGGTGCGGTAGCGGTGTCCGGCGAGTTGGTAGCCACCGCAGACGAACAGGCCGACCGCGTCGGCGCCGAGCAACCGGCGCACGTCTTCGGCCTTGGTGGAAATTAGGTCTGCGGCGACGGTGAGTTGATCACGATCCTGCCCGCCCCCCAGGTACAGCAGGTCGGTACCGCCTGCGGGGAGCGGCTCGCCGGGGCCCGCTTCGTACAGGTCGAGGTCCAGTCCGCGGCGCCGCAGCCGGGCACCCAGCACGGCGATGTTTCCCCGGTCGGCGTAGATGTTCATCTCCCGCGGGTACAGATGGCAGAGCCTGACGGTGGGAGCGCTCATCGGCGACTCGCGGGTCTGTGCGGGCCGTCAGCCCGCCGGAGCCGGTGCCCCCGGACACTCGAGCCCGGCGCGGTCGGTCGAGAGGTGCCGGCTGGGCAGGACATGAGGACACGGGCCGTGTCCTCGGGTTGGGCGCTCATGTCTCCTGCCAGAAGTCGTGGGTGGTGCCGCGGCGCACCAGTTCGGCCCGCAGGTCCAGCAGTGCGGTGTAGGTGGGCAGGACGTGCAGCGTCCCGCCCACCGGTGTGGCGGCCACGGCGGTGTCGAGAGCGTCCGGGAGGCTCTCCCGGACGTCGAGCCTCTCCGGGTCGAGCCCGCCGTAGGAGAAGCGCAGCGCCAACTCCCAGCAGCGGTTGCCGGCCAGGGTCACGCTGCCGATGTGATCCCACAGGGGCTCGTAGTCCACGTCCCAGATCCACGACGGGTCGCGGCCGTCGGCGGTGCGGTCGTTGAGCACCACCAGCAGGTGCAGCGGCGCGGGCTCGGCCAGCACGCAGCGGATGTTCTCGTTGGCGCCCGTGGGGTTCTTGGCCAGCAGCAGCCGCAGCGTGCGCCCATCGAGGCTCACCTGCTCGGCCCGCCCGAACGCCGCCTGCACGCCGGCGATGCCTTCCCTGATGGCCTCGGCGGGTACGCCGAGGGCGGCCGCCGCCGCGATCGCGGCGGTCACGTTGTAGGCGTTGTGCAGGCCTCCCACCCCGGCGACCACTTCGAGGTCGGCGCCGCTGGGGCCGTTCACCCCGGAGATCGTCAGCTCTAGGCGGTCGAGGCCGTCGAGCCGGGCGCGGCGGGCGCTGATGTGGGGTCGGGGCCGCCGCAGCCCGCAGCCCTCGCAGCGCCAGTGGCCGAGGTGCCCGACGGTCACTAGGTCGTGGCTCAGCGCCCCGCCGCAGTTGCCGCAGCGCACCGTGTCGGCGGCGTGAGGAAGCTCGCGGCGTCCCACGCCCGGATCGTCGATGCCGAACAGCACCACGTTGTCGGGTTCGGCTCCGATGCGCTCCAGCGCCGGGTCGTCGGCGTTGAGGATCATGGTGGTGGCCGGGCCCAGGCTGCGGCTGCGGGCCAGATCGCTCCAGCGCTCGGCGATGGCCTCCAACTCGCCGTAACGGTCGAGCTGGTCCCGGAAGAGGTTCATGAGCACCACGGCCCGAGGCTGCAGCGCACCGGCGATCTCGCTCAGCGCCGCCTCGTCCACCTCGAAGACGCCGATGCCCCCGCAGCGGTCTGCGGGCTCTCCACGCCGGGCGAGCCCGAGACGGTTGCGTCGCTGCTTGCGCCGGCGCCGCTCGCGCGCCAGCAGGGCAGTCGTCACCCCGCTCGCCAGGTTGGCGCCGGCGGCATTGGCGGTGACGTCGCGGCCGTCGGCGCGCAGGCAGGCGCTCAGCAGGCGGGCGGTGGTGGTCTTGCCGTTGGTGGCCGAGATGTACACCGCGCCGCCGCCGAGGCCCCCGCCTAGCCGGCGGAGCGCACCCGGTTCCAGCCTGTTCAGCACCATGCCCGGCAGGCTGGTGCCGCCGCCGCGCCCGGTGGCCCGGCTCAGGGCGCCGGCCGAGGTTGCGATCATCTCGGCGAGGCGACCCACGCACCGCATCGTACCGACGCCCCGCCACCGCCCAGGGCCCCACTCCGCCGGCACCCCCACCTCCGGACAGGGGACAAGTGCCACAGGAACGCCATTCCGGCTCACAGCCGGAATCCATGGTCGTCGAGTTGCGGCCGAGTTGCGACCTCTACGGTGCCCGACCGGTCTCCATTACTCTGGGCCGATGACCACAGCGACCGTCGTCGGTCCTCCGGATCTGACGCCCGGCCCCCTGCCCGACGGGGACGAGGCCGTCGAGGCGGCCCTGCACCCGCCGTCGTTCACCACCGACCCGTACCCGGTCTATGACAGGCTGCGGGCCGAGGCCCCCGTTTACTGGAGCCCCTACTTCCAGCAGTGGCTGGTGACCCAGGGCGAGCTCGTCACCGAGATCGCCCGCACCTGGGAGATCTTCTCCAGCGTCGGCTGGGACAGCTTCTTCTTGAGCCAGCTGCCGGATGACCTGCGACCTCAGATCCCCACGGTCATCGATCACTTCCGCACGGTGAACATCTCCACGCAGGATCCGCCGGTGCACACCCGCCTGCGCCGGCTGCTGTCCAAGGCGTTCACCCCGCGTCGCATCGCGATGCTGGAGGGCAAGGTGCGCGCCCGTGCCGAGCGCCTGCTGGACGACCTCGGCGACGGTGACGGGGGCGGCGCGGTCAGCTTCGATCTGATCGAGTCCCTTGCATATCCGCTGCCGGTGGCGGTCATCGGCGAGCTCTACGGCGTCGGCGACAGCGACCACGCCGATCTGAAGCGCTGGTCGAAGGCGGTCGTGGCGTACACCGGGTCGTCGGTCGCCCACCCGCACCTGGCCAAGGAGCTCGACGTGGCGCTGGCGGAGTTCCGGGCCTACCTGCGGGCGCTGGTCGTCGAGCGCCGGCAACGACCGCGCGATGACCTGCTCAGCGATCTGGTGGATGCCGTCGACGAGGGCGACCGGCTCAACGAGGACGAGTTGGTGGCGACATCGATCAACCTGCTCTTCGCCGGCCACGAGACCACCACCAACCTCATCGGCAACGGCACGCTGTCCCTGCTGCGCCACCCGGAACAGCTCGCGACACTGCGCCGCCAACCGGAACTGCTGCCGGGCGCGGTGGAGGAGTTGCTGCGCTACGACAGCCCGGTGCAGCGGGTGCGCCGCATCACCACCTGCGACATCCTGATCGGCGGCCGCGAGATCCCCAAGGGCACGCCCGTCACCGCCTTCCTGGGCTCGGCCAATCGCGATCCCGCACTCTGGGACCGGCCCGACGAGCTGGACGTGACCCGCCCCGACGTGTTCCCGATGAGCTTCGGCGGCGGCCCCCACTACTGCATCGGCGCCGCCTTGGCCCGCCTGGAGGGCCGCGTCGCCTTCGAGATGCTGCTGGAGCGCTTCGCCGAATTGCACTTGGTCGACAGCTTCCAGAACCGCTGGCACCCCAACGTGGCGTTCCGCGGCCTGGTGGAGTTGCCGTTGCGGGGAGTTCTGGCCGACCGCTGAGCCCGAGGCCCGATCTTGGTCGGCCTCGTCAACCCTCGCGCCACACATTGAGCAAGGCGCCGTATCGATCCCGATGCGGCGCAGGCCGGAATCCACTGTCCGGCCGGCGGGCGCTCAGGTCAGCAGCATCTCGATCGCATCCAGCGAGGCGAAGGCGGCGTTGAGGAGCTGGGTCTGCTCCTGGAGATGGATCTGGCGGGAGCCGGTGGCGGGGCTGGCCGACTCGGGGCGGCTGACGCAGACCAGGCGGGTGCCGTCGAGCGTGTCCGCCAACCGGTCCCGGGCGAAGTTCCAGGCCCCCATGTTGCGGGGCTCGTCCTGCAGCCACACGACCTCGGCGGCGTGGGGATAGCCGGCCAGGGTCTCGGCGATCTCGGCGGCCGGCCACGGGTACAGCTGCTCGATGCGCACCACCGCCATGTTGGCTGCGAGCGAGTCCCGCTTGGCGGCGGCCTCGTGGCCCACCTTCCCCGAGCACAGCACCACCCGGTCCGCCCCCCTCGGCGGCGCCGGGTCGTCCAGCACCGCCCGGAACGATCCCCCGGCGAACTCCTCCAGCGGTGAGCGGGCCGGCCGGGCCCGCAGCAGCGACTTCGGGCTGAACACCACGAGCGGCCGACCCAGGTCCCACAGGGCCTGGCGCCGCAGCAGGTGGAAGTACTGGGCGGCGGTCGTGGGCTGGGCGAGGGTCATGTTGTCCTCGGCCGACAGAGAAAGGAACCGCTCGATGCGGGCCGAGGAGTGCTCGGGGCCCTGGCCCTCGAAGCCGTGGGGCAGCAGCAGGACCAGCCCGCTGCCCTGGCGCCACTTGTCCACGGCCGCCACTAGGAACTGGTCGATGATGATCTGCGCCCCGTTGGCGAAGTCCCCGAACTGCGCCTCCCAGAGCGTCAGCACCTCGGGGTTCGCCAGCGAGTAGCCGTACTCGAACCCCAGCGCCGCGTACTCCGACAGCAGCGAGTCGTAGATCCACAGGCGGGTGCGGGGGGCGCACAGCGCGGCCAGCGGCGTGTGCTCGGCGCCGGTGACGTTGTCCACGAACGTGCTGTGGCGCTGGGAGAAGGTGCCCCGGCGGGAGTCCTGGCCCGAGAGGCGCACCGAGGTGCCCCGGCGCAGCAGGCTCCCGAACGCCAGCGTCTCCGCCAGCGCCCAGTCGGCCTCGGAGTCCGCGAACATCCGGTCACGGGCACCCAGGTGTCTCGCCACCCGGGGATGCACCGAGAAGCCCTCCGGCAGCCGGCTCAGCACCTGGTAGATGTCGCGTAGCTCGTCGAGGGGAACGGTGGTGTCGATGTCCGGCAGCGCCCCGGTCGGCGGCTTGGGCGGCAGCGCCAGAGACTGCACCTCGGGAAGCTGCGCCCGGGTGTCGTCCAGCGCCTCGTGCAGCATCGACTCGAAGCCGTCCAGCGCCCCGGTCGCGGTGGTCATGTCGATCTCGTCCTGCAGCACCAGCCGCTCGACGTAGCCCTTGCGCACCGGGCGGTGCTCGGCGATCCGGTTGTACATCAGCGGCTGGGTGATGCTGGGGTCGTCGCCCTCGTTGTGGCCGTGGCGGCGGTAGCACCACAGGTCGATCACCACGTCCTTGCCCCAACGCCGGCGGTAACGGAACGCCAGCCGGCCGGCCCGCACGCAGGCCTCGGGGTCGTCGCCGTTGACGTGGAAGATCGGCGCCTGGATCATGCGGGCCACGTCGGTGGGGTAGGGGCTGGAGCGACCTTCGCTGGCCGTGGCCGTGAAGCCCACCTGGTTGTTGATGGCCAGATGGATCGTGCCGCCCACCCAGTAGCCGTCGAGTTGGGACATGTGCAGGGTCTCGGTCACGACGCCCTGGCCGGCGAAGGCGGCGTCACCGTGCAACACCAGCGGCAGCACGCCGGCGGTGCAGGCTCCGGGCAGCGCCCGGGTGCCCGGCGCCCGGGCCGTCTCCCCCTCCGAAGGCGAGCGGTCCGGGGCGGCTGCGTCGTCGCGGTCCGTCTCCGCGGTGGCCGGTGCGAGAGCACACTCCGTCGCTCCCTCGGTCTCGAGGCGGTCCATGCGGGCCTTGGCCATGCCCACCACCACCGGGCCCACGGCCTCCAGGTGCGACGGGTTGGCCGCGAGGTCCACTCGCAGCGGGTTCCCGGCGAGGCTGGTGAACTTGCCGCTCATCCCCAGGTGGTACTTCACGTCGCCCGAGCCCTGCACGGCGTCGGGATCGATGGCGCCCTCGAACTCCCGGAAGAGCTGGCCGTAGGACTTGCCGACGATGTTGACCAGCACGTTCAACCGGCCCCGGTGGGCCATGCCCATGATCGCCGAGTGCATGCCGGCGTCGGCCGCCTCGCTCAGGATGGCGTCGATGGTGGGGATGACGCTCTCGGCGCCCTCGAGGCCGAAGCGCTTCTGGCCCACGTAGCGGGTGCCCAGGAAGCGTTCCAGGGCCTCAGCCGCGTTCAGCCGGTCCAGGATGCGCAGCTTGTCGTCGTTGCTCAGCTCCGGCTGGGGCCCCTCCACCTGCTCGCGGATCCAGCGCTTCTCGGCGGGGTCCAGGATGTGGGTGTAGTCCACGCCGAGGGTGCGGCAGTAGGCGTTGCGCAGCAGCCGCAGGATCTCCCGCAGCGGCAGGCGGTCACGGCCCCCGGCGGCGGCCGCCAGCCCGTTGGCCTCGTTCACCTCGAACTCCCGGTCGAGGTCCCAGATGGTGAGCCCGTGGCCGGCCGGGTCGAGGTCCTGGTGGAGGTCGGGTTCGTTCAGCGCCAGGGGATCCAGTTCGGCGATGAGGTGGCCCCGGTCGCGGTGGGCGGCGATGAGGGCGTCCACCTGCGACTGCTTCACCGCCATGGCCGTCGTGGCGTCAGTGCCCATGACGTCGCGCCGCCACTCCACCTCCTTGTAGGGCACGTCCAGGTCCCGGAAGATGTCGTGGTAGAAGCCGTGCTCGCCGATGAGCAGGTCGTGGACGCTCGCCAGGAAGTCGCCCGACTGGGCTCCCTGGATGATGCGGTGGTCGTAGGTCGAGGACAGCACCACCACCTTGGAGACCCCCCAACCCGCCAGGGTGTGCGGGTCGGCCCCCTGGAACGCAGCCGGGTAGTCGATGGCTCCCACGCCCACGATGAGTCCCTGGCCGGTCATCAGCCGGGGCACCGACCAGCGGGTGCCCAGCATCCCCGGGTTCGTGAGCGTGACGGTGGTGCCGGCGAAGTCGTCGGCGGTGAGGCGGTTGCCGCGGGTGCGCCGGATCAGCTCGTCGTAGGCCTCGATGAAGTCCCGGAAGCCCAGCTCCTCGGCGTGGCGCAGGCACGGCACCAGCAGCGTGCGGGTGCCGTCGGAGCGCTCGTGGTCCACGGCCAGACCCAGGCCCACATGAGGATGGCGCACCACCCTCGGCCGGCCGTCGGGGCCGTGATGGAACGAGGTGTTCATCTCCGGGTTGCGATCGGCGACCGCCCGCACCACGGCGTAGGCGATGAGGTGGGTGTAGCTGACCCTGGCGCCCCGGGTGCGGCCCAGATGGCCGTTGATCACCATGCGGTTGACCTCCAGCAGCTTCGCCGGGACCTCCCGGAAGCTGGTGGCCACCGGCACCGCCAGGCTGGCCTCCATGTTGGCGGCGAGGCGGGCGCTGGGGCCGCGCAACGGCTCGCCCTCGGGGGGCGCTTCGGTCACCGGGGCCAGGTCGCTGCGGGCGGGCACCGCGGCGGGACCGGCGGGGGGCGCCGCCGGCTCGGCCTCGGGGGGCGCCGCCTCGGGGATGTGCGAGCGGTAGTCGGCGAAGAAGTCGCGCCAGCCGGCGCTGACCGATTCGGGGTCCGCCTGGTAGCGGGCGAACATCTCCTCGATCAGCCAGGCGTTCTGGCCGCTCGGGAAGGCGGAGGGTGGAGCCTCGTCCGACGCCACGATTCGAGTCTACGAGAGCGCCCCGTTCGGCTGCGAGTCGGCGGCGGCCCTCCCCGCCCCTGTCGCGTCGTCATTCCGGCGGAGGCCGGAATCCATTCGGCGGCGGCCCCCGCTGTCCCCGCCCCTGTCTCGTCGTCATTCCGGCGGAGGCCGGAATCCATTCGGCGGCGGCCCCCGCTGTCCCCGCCCCTGTCTCGTCGTCATTCCGGCGGAGGCCGGAATCCAGTAGGCGGCGGCCCTCGTGTGGTCCCGTTGGCCGGTCCTTAGGAGATGGCGCCGCGGCTAGGGTGCGCCCGTGCGCCTGGCGACGTGGAACGTGAACTCGCTGCGGGCACGGATGGAGCGGGTGGAGCCCTGGCTGGCGGCCGTCGAGCCCGACGTTCTGTGCATGCAGGAGACGAAGCTCGCCACCGAGGATTTCCCCCACATGGCGTTCGAGGCGCTGGGCTACGAGTGCGTCCACCACGGCGAGGGCCGCTGGAACGGGGTGGCCGTCTGCAGCCGCTTGGGCTTGGAGGACACCGCTGCCGGGTTCGCCGACGGGGCGGGCGAGGACCGCGACGCCCGGATCGTTTGGGCCACATGCGGCGGCGTGCGGGTGGCCAGCGTGTACGTGCCCAACGGCCGCGAGGTCGGCCACGACCACTACCACTACAAGCTGGCCTGGTTCGGCCGGCTGCGGGCGCACTTGGAGGCGGTCTGCGACCCTGCCGGCGAGGTCGTCGTGGCGGGCGACTTCAACGTGGCGCCCGAGGACCGCGACGTCTGGGACATCGAGGTGTTCGCGGAGTCCACCCACGTCACCGAGCCCGAGCGTGCTGCCTGGCGGGCCGTCGGCGACTGGGGCCTGGTGGACGTGTTCCGCCGGCGCTTTCCCGGCGTCGACGGCCTCTACACCTTCTGGGACTACCAGGCGGGCCGCTTCCACAAGCGCCAGGGCATGCGCATCGACCACGTGCTGGCTTCGGAGTCGCTGGCCGCCCGCGCCGCCGGCATCGTCGTGGACCGCAACGCCCGCAAGGGTGCCAAGCCCTCCGACCACGCCCCGCTCGTGGTGGACTTCGACCTTTACGAGCGAGCGCGCCAATGATCGATCGCTCCGCGACTCCGGCCCGCCGTCATTCCGGCGGAGGCCGGAATCCAGCCGCGCGAGGCTCGACCGGCGTGGCCCATCCTGCCCGTCGTCATTCCGGCGGAGGCCGGAATCCAGCCGCGCGAGGCTCGACCGGCGTGGCCCATGATCGGTCCCGCGGGCACGCCGCGCGGGGCGGTTGCTCCTGATGTTCGCCGCCGCCAGTGATCTGGCGCACGCCGAGTACGACCTGCTGGTCTTCTGGGTGCAGTTGCTGGCGCTGGTGGTGGGCGCCCGCACTCTCGGCTGGGTGATGGTGCAGCTGGGCCTGCCGCGGGTGATCGGCGAGCTGGGCGCCGGCGTGATCCTCGGCCCGTCGCTGTTCGGGCATTACTTTCCCGAGCAGTTCGAGTGGTTCCTGCCCGCCGGCGCCGAGCAGGCCGCCGCGCTGCTGACCGTCAGCTGGATCGGCGTGGCGCTGCTGCTGGTGCTGGCCGGCTTCGAGACCGACCTGGGTCTGATCACCAAGCTGGGCCGCCCGGCGGTGCTGGTTGCGGTGGGCAGCATGCTGGTGCCCGCCGGCGCCGGCAGCATCGTGGGCTGGCTGATCCCGGGGGAGTTCCTGGGCCCCGATGCCACACGCAGCACTTTCCTGCTGTTCGTGGCCCTGGCCGTCAGCGTCTCGGCGCTGGCGGTGGTGGCCAAGATCCTCTCCGACCTGGGCCTCATGCGGCGCGACTTCGGCCAGATCACCGTGGCGGTGGGCATGGCCAACGACGTGGTGGGCTGGGTGCTGCTGGGCGTCCTGACCAGCGTGGTGGCCGCCGGCGGCGTGTCCGCGACCGACATCCTGATCTCGGTCGGCGGCCTGCTGCTGTTCCTGGTGCTGGCGCTGACGGTGGGCCAGTGGCTGGTGGACCGCTGGCTGCGGCGCACCCGCCGCAGCAGCGACACCCTGGGTGCGGCGGTGACCGTGGCGGTGGTCACGATGCTGGGCTTCGGGGTGGTGACCCAGGGCCTGGGGGTGGAGGCGGTGGTGGGGGCGTTCGTGGCCGGCGTGGTGCTGCACCGCTCCCGCTTCGTGGACGAGCGGCTGGAGCACTCGCTCGAGCGGCTGACGTCGTCGTTCTTTGCCCCGGTGTTCTTCGCCACCGCCGGCCTGCAGGTGAACCTGTTGCTGCTGGACGACCCGACGATCCTCACCTGGACTCTCGTGATCGTGGCGGTGGCGATCGCGGCCAAGTTCGCCGGCGCCTACGGCGGGGCCCGGGCAGCGGGGCGCAGCCATCGGGCCGGGATGGCGCTGGGGGCCGGGCTGAACGCCCGCGGAACCCTGGAGATCGTCATCGCCTCGGTGGGCCTCAGCCTGGGGGTCTTCAACACGGCCTCGTTCACCATCATCGTGCTGGTGCCGCTGGTGACGTCGCTCTTCGCCTCGGTGGCGCTGCGGATCGTGGTCTTCAACTGGCGCGGCGACGCGGCGGAGATCCGCCGGCTGGACCGGGAGAAGGCGCTGAGCCAGAACCTCGTGGTGCGCACGTCCCGCCTGTTGATCCCCTCCCGCGGCGGGCCGGCCTCCATCACCGCCGCCCAGCTCATGCACTACTCGTGGCCTCCCGAGGCCGAGGTGACGGTGTTCACCGCCGCCGACCGGCGGGCAACGTTCGACTTCGGGCCGATGGAGAACGTCCTGCACGGCCGGGAGGTGGACTTCCAGCGGGTGCGGGAGCGCGACGTGGCCGAGCGCATCGCCAGGGAGGCGGCGCTGGGCTACGGGGCGATCGGCATGGGCGTGGAGAGCAGCGAGGAGATCGGCCAGGTGATCTCGCCGCTCGTGGACGAGGTGCTGCGGGTGAGCCCCATCCCGGTCGTGGTGGTGCGCCGCGCCCGCAACCTGGACCGCCCGCTGCCGGGGGCCTACGCCAAGGCGCTGGTGCCGGCTTCGGGCGGCCCTGCCAGCCGGGCCGCGGCCGAGGTGGCGGCCCATCTGAGTTCCCAACTCGGCACGCAGATGGTGCTGGCCCACGTCGTGGGTTCCGCCGACGTGATGGGCGGCCTGCGACGCCTGCCCGGGATGGCGTCCGGCGTGATGTGGCCGGGCATCGGGCACGACGATGAGGAGACCGCCGAGGCGATCAGCGTGCTGGCCGCCGATGGACTTCCCGGGCCGCCGGCCGACCTTGACGACCCGGCCGGCGCCGAGCCTGACACCGGGACCGATGGCGGATGGGTGGAGAGCGAGGCGCCCGGCACGCCGTCAGAGAGCGACGCCGCCCCTGGCCTTATGGGGTCGCTGGCTATGCGGTCGCTGGCGGCGAGGGTGACGAAGCTGCTGCAGGCCCCGTTGGATCTGCTGCGGCCCCGGCGCCTGGCGATGCTGCGCTCACCGGCGCGGGCCACCGGGATCGGCGAGCAAGTCCTCGGCCAGGCGGCGCAGCTGGTCGAGGGGCTGGGGGTGCAGCCCGAACTAGTGGCCCGCCCCGGCACGTCGGTGGCTGTCGAGTTGCTGGATCTGGTACACGAGACGGAGGCCGACCTGGTAGTCATGGGCGCCAACCTCAGACGGCTCAGGGACCGTCCCTTCCTGGGTCACACCGTCGAGACGGTCCTGCGCCGCTGCGACGCCACCGTGGCGCTGGTGCTGGTGCCCTTCGACCTGTAGAGATCGGTCGAGATCAGTCGAGACCAGTAGCGGGCTGTCGCGCTGTATTCACTCGACGGCCCGGGCCTAAGGCTGTTCGACCTCCGGAGGTGGCAGCGGCTCGACCGGCCGTGGCGGTTCCTGGATCCTCGGTGGCGGTTCCCCCTCGGCGATGGTGGTCGGCGGCAGGCGAACCGGCCGGACGGGCTCGGTGTCGTCGTCCGAGCCGCAGGCACCGGCGAGCGCCACGACGAAGAACAGGACGGCGATGAGCCGCGATCGGCGCGATCTGGCGACATCCATGACCAATGGTCTCACCTCCTTGGCAGACGCCTCGCCGGCACGCCGTTTGCCGGGCCCGGCGTAGGGCACGCGCTGGCAGGCCCGAGGTCGAATTCTTCCGTGCGTGACACACTTGTCTCCCCGGACGATCTCCCGGTCGGTCGCCCGCGGTCGTGTCGAGTCCGCATGAGTCCGCATGAGTCAGCATGAGTCAGAATCATCGCAATTCCCTCCGGGCACTGAGATGAGAGCCCACAGAGCGCGCGCCGTCGGGTTGTTCGCGGCCTCGGGGCCCACTGGGCCGCTCAATGCCATCGTGGATGTGGGGGGCGTGGCGGTCGGCCACGTGACGCACATCGTCGGCGAGGGGCCGCTGGTGGTGGGCGAGGGTCCGGTGCGCACGGGGGTGACGGTGGTGGTGCCCCGGCCCGAGTCGGCGGCGCTGAACCCGGTGTTCGCAGGCATCGGCCGGCTGAACGGCAACGGTGAGATGACCGGCAGCCACTGGATCGAGGAGTCGGGCCTGCTGACGTCGCCGATCGCCCTGACGAGCACCCACTCGGTGGGGGTGGTGCGGGACGCCCTCGTGGAGGTTGAGCGGTCGCAGCGTGAGGGTTCGGACTGGTGGTCGCTGCCGGTGGTGGCCGAGACCTGGGACGGGCTGCTGAACGACATCAACGGCGCTCATGTCTCTGCCGATGACGTGTGGGCGGCTCTCGCTGCGGCGAGTTCGGGCCCGGTGCCGGAGGGCAACGTCGGCAGCGGGACCGGCATGATCTGCCACGGCTTCAAGGGCGGCATCGGCACGTCCTCGCGGGTCGTTGCCGGGTCTGTAGGCGACGCGGGTGGCGAGGCGGCCGGCGACGCGGGTGGCGAGGCGGCCGGCTACACGGTGGGTGTGCTGGTGCAGGCCAACCACGGCTCCCGTCGGCGCTTGGTGATCGACGGTTTCCCCGTCGGGCGGCATCTGGACGACAGCGTGATCCCCCTGCCGGGCGGCGACCTGCCCGAGGGCATGGGCTCGATCATCTCGGTGGTGGCCACCGACGCGCCGCTGCTGCCGCACCAGTGCCGCAGCCTGGCGGCCCGGACGGCAGTGGGCATCGGCCGGGCCGGCGGGGTGGGGGAGCACTGGTCGGGCGACCTGTCGATCGCCTTCGCAACCGGCCACAGCGACCTGGGCAGCGGCCGGCTCGGCGGTGGCCGGCAGGCGGGGAGTTCGGAGCAGGTGGTGAGCCCTCGGGGGCGAAGCCCGGATTCCGGAGGGGACGCGCCGGGACCTTGTGGGGACCTGCAAGAGCTCCCCGGCGCCTGGCCGCTGTTGGTCGACGCCGCCACTCTCGTGGCCCTCTACGAGGCCACCGTCGACGCCACCGAGGAGGCCATCGTCAACGCCCTGTTCGCGGCTGAGACCATGACCGGTCGGGACGGCATCACCGCCCACGCTCTGCCGATCGAACGGGTCTGGGAGCTGATGTCGACCGCCGGGCCGCCCTCGTGAGCGTCCCGGGGTTCGGATTCGGAGTGAAGCCCGGCGGGGTTGGCGCCGAGACCCCGGATCTCGGGGCGGTTGGCGTCGACCGCATCGGAGTCGGCGGCGGGTTGGCGGCCGGTCGGGCATCGAGGCGATGAGCGTTCCGGGCTTCGGGTTCGGTGTGACGCCGGGGCCACCGGACGGCGTAGCGGCCGAGATCCGGGAGGCCGAGGCGCTGGGGTACGACCGGATGGGCGTGTGGGACTCGCCGGCGCTGTTCCGGGATCCGTGGATGACCCTGGGAGCCGTGGCCCGGGAGACCAGCAGGATCCGTCTGGGTACCTGGGTGTCCAACCCGGTCAGCCGCCACCCCGTTGTGACCGCCTCGGCAATCGCCACCCTGGAGGACCTGGCACCCGGCCGAACCTACTTCGGGATCGGATCCGGCGGCACCGGCGTCTGGCACCTGGGACACCCCGCAGCCCGCCTGGACGACCTGAAGGAGTACGTCTCGACCGTGCGCGCGTTGCTTGCCGACGGCACGGCCACCTACCAGGGTTCGGAGTGCCGGCTGGAGTGGGGCCGGGGCACCTCGGTGCCGATCATCATGTCGGCGCACGGGTCGCGGGCGCTGCGCCTGGCCGGCGAGATCGCCGACGGGGTGATCTGCGGCCTGGGGGTCCTGCCCGAGGTGGTCTCGGGCTGCCTGGAACTGATATCCGAGGGCGCCGAGTCGGCCGGCAGGACGCTCGCCGACCTGGAGGTGTGGTTCACGTGCTTCTGGTTCGTGGATCCCGAACCGGGTGCGGCGCTGGCCGAGGGCGCCTGGGCGGCGACGGCGTTCGCCATGCACTTCTCCCAGGGCCGGGTGGAGGGCAAGTTCGTGCCCGAGCAGTACCGGGAGGGCATCGCCAAGCTGGGCGAGCAGTACGACCTGGTGACCCACGGTCGTGTGACCGACGAACTGAAGCGCCGTTACGTCGAGCGGGCCGATGCCCTGGGCATCGGCGACTACATCCGCAGCCGCTTCATGTTCTGCGGGACCCCCGGCGAGGTCGAGACCCAGATCCGGGTGGCGATGGCGGCGGGAGCCCGGAACTTCGACGGCGCCCTCGACGCCGACCTTCCCGAGCGCCGGCGCCGCATCGGCAACTGGGCCGAACTGGTGCGGCCCCGCTTCGGTCGGGGCCCCGATGCTTGATGCCGTCGTTGCCGCTGCCCTTGGCGGGCTCGGCCAGGCGTCCGGGGCGTAGGGTCGGGACCGATGCTTGACACGGTGATCCGGGGCGGCTGGGTGGTCACACCCCACAGCGAGGGCCACCTGGATATCGGCATCGCCGGCGAGCGGATCGCCTCCGTCGGGTCGCCGGGCCTGGTGCCGGTGCCCGAGGGCGCCGCTGTGATCGACGCCGCCGGCAAGGTCGTCACGCCCGGCGGCATCGAGTCGCACGCCCACATCCACGAGCCGATGTACCGGGGCTGGACCGGCGGAGCGGACGTCTGGCTGCAGCCTCCCGAGGGGGCCACCCGGGCCGCTGCGTTCGGGGGCACCACCACGGTGCTGTCGTTCGCCTTCCTGGACGTGCACGTCACCGACCGGGCCTACGACACCACCGAGGCGGTCGCCCAGCGGAGGGAGATCTTCACGGGTCGGTCGTTCGTGGACTTCGCCTTCCACCCGGTGATCACGGGTTCGGCCTCGGCGGAGACCTTGGCCAGCATCGCCACCACCATCGATCAGGGCACGCCGTCGTTCAAGGTGTTCACCACCGATGTGACGACGGGCCAGGCGGGCATCCGGATCGACCATGGGTCGGTACTGGCTGCCATGCGGATCGCCCAGGAGGCCGGCGGCATCGTCATGGTCCACGCCGAGGACGACGACCTCATCAAGTACAACGAGGCAAGACTCAAGAGTGAGGGCCGCAACCAACTCCAGAACATCCGCTGCGCCCACACGCCGTTCGGCGAGGCGCTGGCGTTCCGCCAGGTGGCGGCGTTGGCCGCCGAAGCCGGCGCGGCCGCTTATTTCGTGCACACCACCGCCGGGGAATCGGTCGGGGTGGTGGCCGGCGAGCGCCGCAGGGGCCGGCCGGTCTACGCCGAGACGCTGCACAACCTGCTGTGCTTCTCCGAGGAGGACTACCTGAAGCCCGACGGCGCCCGCTACCACATCGGGATGGGCCTGCCGTCGCCGGAGGACCGCGCGCAGCTCTGGGAGGGAGTGACCGGCGGCGACATCGCCACCGTCGCTACCGACGAGTACACGACCTCACTCGACGTCAAGCTGGGCGGTCACGACATCGAGACGGTGCCCGGCGGCCACGTCGGCATCGAGACCCGCGGCACGATCCTGCTGTCGGAGGGCCACAAGCGGGGACGGCTGTCGCTGCGCCGGTTCGTGGAGCTGTTCGCCACGAATCCCGCCCGGATCTTCGGCCTGTACCCCCGCAAGGGCGTGATCGAGCCGGGCGCGGACGCGGACCTGGCGATCTGGGACCTCGACGTCGAGCGCACGATCACGATGGCCGACCTTCATCACGACGGTGATTACAGCCCCTGGGAGGGCTGGGAGGTCTCAGCCTGGCCGGTGATGACTGTTCTGCGTGGCAAGCCGATCGTCTCCGGCGGCGAGCTCCGCGTCGGTGCCGACTACGGCCAGTGGCAGCCCCGGACCATCGACCCCGAGATCCTGGAGCACCCGGTCGTCACCTAGATCTCCACGGTTCCCCGGACGCAGGTGACCACCTCGCCGCCCACCCAGATCGTGCCTTCGGGATCCTGATCGATGTAGATCCGGCCGTCGCGGCCGAGGGCCGCGCCCTGGCTCGCGGTGTACGGCGCGGTGGCGTGGCCGGCTGCGGTCAGCCACTGGCCGAGTGATGTGTTGAGGCTGCCGGTCACGGGGTCCTCGGCAAGCGCCCCACGCAGCGGGAAGAAGGCCCGTACCTCGAAGTCGCAGTCGCCGGCGGGGTCGGCTGAGTCTGGTGCTGGCTCCGGCAGGTGCGGTCCGACGACGCTGATGAACAGGCCTCGGGGATTGGCCGCCGCAGAGGTGTCAGGGCGAAGATCCAGCACGTCGGCGGCGGACCTCAGCAGCACCGCCATCCAGGGTGGTCCGTTGTCGACCCAGTTCGAGTCCACGACCGGCGTGTCGGGCGAATAGCGATGGTTACCGCGGCGGACGGTCCGGTGCCGGTCGGTAGCGTCGTAGCCATGAAGCCAAAGCGGATCTGGCGACGGCTCGCTCTGCTCGTGGGCGCGCTCGTGGCCGTGCTTGCGACCTCGTGTGACTACCAGACGTTCCGGCTGGCGTTCGGCGACGTCGAGTACAACCTCAGCGGACTCATCGACGAGCGGGTGCGCCTCGACGAGAGCGGCTATACCCCCGACGCGGCGGCCATGATCGACTCGGCCTTCATCACCGGGGCCGCCGGCGATCTGAATGGCGACGGTCTGCTCGACGGGGTGGCGGTTCTGACCACGACCACCGGCGGCACGGGGTTCTTCTACACCGTCCACGCCATCCTCGCCGACGGCGACGGCGGGTCCCGCGACGTGGGCAGCGTGTTCATCGGCGACCGCGTCACCGTGACGGGCGTGGAGTTGAGCGGTCCCAGGATCGAGGTGTCGAGACTCGTCCGGGCCGATGACGAGCCGTTCGTCGCCAAGCCCACCATTCCCTCCCCGGTGCATCTGATACTCGAGGACGGAGAGTTGCTGGTCGTGACGCCGACCGAGTGACGCCGGGGCCGCTGCCTCTGGCCCGCCGGCGAGCCGTCCGTAGCCGAACCTTGCCGGTCGTGCGGATTCCGTCGGAGCCCGTCGAAGCGAAACCGGTCAGAGGAGTCCGCGGCAGACGGTGAACTCGTAGACGGCGTCGCCGAACCACTTCCGGGTGTACATCCAGGGTCGCGCCAGTGCTCCTGTGACGTAGCGCCGGCGTGGGCGGCGGGTCGTGGCGGCCTTGGCGTAGACCTTGGCGGCGGCCGTCACATGCGTGCGGTGCTCGACGGCACCCGGGTCTCCCATCAAGCTGCTGAGCGACTCGATCTGAGCGTGATAGGGGCTGTCGTCGGGGAACTTCTCCATGAGGGCCACCATCACGTCGCCAAACTCGGTGTGGATGGCACCCGGTTCGATAAGGACGACCTGGATGCCGAAGGGCGCGGCCTCCAGGCGCAGGCAGTCCGACCAGCCCTCCAGGGCGTGCTTGGTGGCGACGTACCAGGCCCCCATCGGCGTGAAGACCTTGCCCACCATCGAGGAGATGTTGACGATGCGCCCCGAGTTCTGCGCCCGCATGTGCGGCAGCACGAGTTGGGTGAGGTGGGCGAGGCCGAAGATGTTCACCTCGAACTGGTAGCGGGCCTCGTCGATCGGGATCTCCTCGACGGGCCCGTAGAGGCCGAAGCCGGCGTTGTTGATGAGGACGTCGATCCGCCCCTCGCTCTCGATGATCCGATCCACGACCCGCTCGTTGTCGTCGCGCTTCGTGACGTCCATCTCCGCCGCGGTGACGCCGTGGTCGGCCAACTCGGCCAGCCGGTCCACCCGGCGGGCGCCGGCGTACACCGTGTGACCCTGCTTCGCCAGCAGGGTCGCGGCCTCACGGCCCAAGCCCGCCGACGCGCCGGTGATCAGGATGACCTTGCTCATCGTGTGACCCTCCCTGTCGTGTGGAGGTGATCCTGCCAGACGGGGAGACCGACGGCGGGCAGTCGCCCGACACCTCCGGAGTCGCCGCCGTGCCCGGGCGGCGCCAGGTCAGCGGACGATGCCGCGCAGGGCGAACTCGTAGACGCCGTCGCCGAACCATTTCCTGATGAACAGGACAGGTCGGGCGAAGGCCCCCTTGACGTAGCGCCGGCGTGGCCGGCGGGCCGTTGCGGCCTTGAGGTACACCTTGGCGAGCACCGAGGCGTCGGTGGCGCGGTCCATGGTGCGCGAGTTGTCCCGCAACTTGACGAACAGACCGACCAGATCCTTGTAGGCCGTGTCGCCGGCGTACCTGTCCAGCCCCGCGTTGGTCACGTCGCCGAACTCGGTCTTGATGGCGCCAGGTTGGATGATCACGACCTGGATGCCGAAGGGCGCGGTCTCATGGCGCAGGCAGTCCGACCAGCCTTCCAGAGCGTGCTTGGTGGCGTGGTACCAGGCCCCCAGCGGTATGAAGATCCTGCCGCCCACCGACGAGACGTTGACGATCCGCCCCGAGCCCTGCGCCCGCATGTGCGGCAGCACGAGTTGGGTGAGGTGTGCCAGCCCGAAGAGGTTGACCTCGAACTGGTAGCGGGCCTCGTCGATCGGGATGTCCTCGATGGGCCCGTACAGGCCGAAGCCGGCGTTGTTGATGAGGACGTCGATCCGCCCCTCGCTCTCGATGACCTGGTTGACGGCCCGCTCGTTGTCGGCGCCCTCGCTGACGTCCATCTCCACCGGGATGACGCCGTGGGGGGCCAGCTCGGCCAGCCGGTCCACCCGCCGGGCCCCGGCGTACACCGCGTGGCCCTTCCGAGCCATGAGGATCGCCGCCTCGCGCCCCATGCCTGCCGACGCACCGGTGATCAGCACGACCTTGCCCATTGCGTTACTCCCTCGCTCGCATCGAACCGCATCGGGTCGAGTGGGCAGCATTGCGGGGAGGAGCGAATCGCCCGCGTCGCATCCGCCGAACCGCCCTCACCGGACGCTGCGGTGCAACACGTATTCGAAGGCCCTGTCGCCGAGCCACTTCCTGGTGAACATCCAGAGCCGTGCCCGCGCTCCGGTGACGTAGCGGCGGCGGGGCCGGCGGGCGGTCGCGGCCTCGACGTACACCTCGGCGACCTCCCGCGCCCCGATCGGGCGGTCGGTGGCGCCGGGGTCGGTCACCCGCTTGCGGAGCATGTCGATGTGCGCCCGGTAGGGGCTGTCGGCGGGGAAGTCGTTCAGTTGGCTCGCCGTCAGGGAGGCGAACTCGGTATGGATCGAGCCCGGCTGGACCAGCACCACCCGGATGCCGAAGGGAGCGGTCTCGTAGCGCAGGCAGTCCGACCAGCCCTCCAGGGCGTGCTTGGTGGCGATGTACCAGGCCCCCATGGGCGTGTAGATCCGGCCGACCATCGAGGAGATGTTGACGATGCGGCCAGAGCCCTGCGCGCGCATGTGCGGCAGGACGAGCTGGGTGAGGCGGGCCAGGCCGAAGAGGTTCACCTCGAACATGTGGCGGGCGTCGTCCAGCGGGACGTCCTCGATGGGCCCGTAGAGCCCGCAGCCGGCGTTGTTGATGAGGACGTCGATCCGTCCCTCGCTCTCGATGATCCGGTCCACGGCCCGCTGGTTTTCGTCGTCCTTGGTGACGTCCATCTCGACGGCGGTGACGCCACCACCGGCTAGGTCGGCCAACTCGGCCAGCCGGTCCACCCGGCGGGCGCCGGCGTACACCGTGTGGCCCTGCTCACCCAGCAGGATCGCCGCCTCCCGCCCGATGCCCGACGACGCCCCGGTGATCAGGACGACCTTGCCCACAGCGCTATCCCCTCACGCTCCGGCCGGGCTGGGCACCTGGGTGGTGCCGCCGTCCTCGACCCGCAGTCCCACGTGCATCCGTCGCATCACTCACTCCCTTCAGTCGCCCGTGCCGCCGACCACCGCAGGCATGAACTCGCACTCCGCGTACTTGTCTAGCGCCCCCGCTGAGGCACCGCCCTCGAGCAGCGCCAGGGCATAGAGGTTCACGCCAGTCAAGCGCCACTCGTTGTCATCGCCGGTGCTGTAGCAGCCAGGATCGGCCGGTTCCGGGTTGATCGCCGGCAACCACCGGCAGTGCGCGTACTCGTCCAGAGCGCCGGCGTCATCGGCGGTCAGCGCCACCAGGTAGCGGTTGGTGTCGCGGGGATGCTGTGGCTGGTCGGCCTCGGTGGTGTAGCAGTCGCCCGGGTCGCCCCCCGCCGGCTGCCCGACCGGCTCGGGCGCCACTGGGTCGTCGGTCGCGCAGACCGCCGCCACGACGATCGCCGCCGCCAGGGCAACCCACACCAACCACCGCGTCGCCGGACGGTCCCTACCCGGGGACGTGTCGCTTGGAGCGGCGTCGTTGCCAGGGGTGGAGTTCTGCGATGTCATGGTGCACAACCTAAGGACACGGTGCGACAGCGCCGACGGCGGCCGGCACCCGACCCCCGACGCCGGTCGGCTACCAGCGGTGAATCTTCGGCGCCGCGGTCCCGAGTTGTCCGGCGAGAGCGATGAAGTCGTCGGCGTCGGAGGTGATGATGCTGTGCCCGGTGCGCACGGCGAGCACCACGAGGTGTGCGTCAACAACATCACCGGTGCCTGATAGGGCTAGGTCATTAGGGCTTGTCCAGTCCGACGAGGTCGTAGCTGATGGCGACGAGCCGCCGTGCGGTGTCGATGTTCTTGGCGTTCGGGTTCGGGGTCTCCATGGGCCAGCCGCCGGCCCGGCACTGCTTGTCGCGGTAGAGGATGCTTGACTGGCTGAAGTAGGCGCCGGAATGCCGGGGGGCGTCGTCGAGCGACCCGTGTTGCGACACCGGCTTGTGCGCTCCGGGGATGCGCACCTCCCAATCGCCGTGTCGATTCCTAACGACAAGTCGCTTCTCGCCCATCTCATCCCTCAGCCGCCTCGGCATCCCAGTGCGCTCACTCTAAGCAGCATCCTCGGACTCGTGCGCCGACCGCGGCTCGTCGGCTATACTTGCTGTAACCGACCCGGTCCCTGCGGGGGCCGGGCCTTTCTTTTTCCAACCTGGTGAGGCACCGGCGCGGCATGGATGAGACACGACATAGACCACTGCCCACAGACGACGTCTCGACCGACGAGGTGCCGCCTGAGGCGTGGCAGCACAAGATCACACCTCGCGACTTCTACGCCAAGGTGGAGGCAGACCCGCGGGCACGGAAGCGAGTTCAGGCCACCAGGCGTGATGACTGAGTATTCCGTGGGCGGCATGGCGCTCGATCGTGATCGGATGATGGTCCTTTCGCTCTGGCCGCGATTCGCCGATGCGATTCTCAGCGGAGCCAAGACCGTTGAACTTCGCCGCACCGAGCCGAAGATTCGCGTTCCGACACTTGCCCTCATCTATGCGTCGACGCCGGTGCGGGCGTTGCTGGGGACTTGCGTCGTGACGAGCGTCGAGCCCGGTCGTCTTGCTGCTCTCTGGCGGGCGCACGGCGCGGGCAGCGGTCTCGATCACGGGGAGTTCCTGGACTATTTCGAGGGTGTCGAGGCGGGAACCGCTCTGAGCCTGGCGAGCCCAAGCCGACTCAGCCGGCCGATTCCTCTCGTGGAGTTGCGTTCGAGGCCGGAGGGGTTCCGCCCACCGCAGAGCTTCTCCTACGTCGACGCTGAGACCGGCAATCGCCTTCTGCAGACGGCCGCGTAGCGCCGGCCGGCCAAAGCGGCCCGGACAGATTCGGACGACAGCTGACTACACTGTAGTAATGCCTGTTGTGTCAATCCGATTCTCCGACGGGCCGTTGCACGGACGGTTGAAGGAGAGTGCCCGTCGCCACGGCCAGGGCGTCTCGCCGCTCGCCGAGCGGCTGATCGACGAGGGTCTGCGGATGGAGGCCCACCCGGCGGTGCTGTTCCGGCACGGTCCGGCGGGCCGCCGGGCCGTGCTGGTTGGCGGTCCCGAGGTGGCCGACGTGATCGGAGCCATCGTCGGCGGCGATGTGCCTGCGGCGCAGCGGCGGTCCCGGGCGGCGGAGTTGCTGGGGCTGAGCGAGGCGATGGTCGACGCCGCGCTGGCCTACTACGCCGAGTTCACCGACGAGATCGACGCGGCGCTGGCCGAGCGGGCCCGGGCTGCCGAGGAGGCCGAGGCGGCCTGGGTGCGCAGGCAGGCGCTGCTCGAGACGTGAGGCTGCTGCTCGACGAGATGCACGCGCCGGCCGTCGCAGATGCGCTTACTGAGGCTGGCTTCGATGTGGTGGCCGTGGCCGCCGACCCGTCGCTGCGGGGATGCGGCGACGCCGACCTGCTCGACTACGCAGCCGCCGGTGGCCGGGCGCTTGTTACCGAGAACGTGGGCGACTTCTCGGTTCTTGTCGCCGACCGGGCGGTCGACGGCGAGCCTCATGCCGGTCTCATCTTCACGAGCCCGAGCCGCTTCAACCGGGCGACGCTCGCCTATCCCGGCAATCTGATCGTCGCGCTCAGGACCTTCCTGGACGACCCGCCAATCAGCGGCGACTCCTGGATCCGGTGGCTGTAGGTGACACGCAACGGCGGCTCCGACCGCCATCGCCGTCCCTCGGCAGCGAAGATCACCGGGGCAGGCAACTCGCCTGAGCCGCAGCGGCGGCGGTTGGAGCGGTTGGGTTCGGAGCCGTGCAGGATCCAGTCGCTGTGCAGCGAGACCTGACCGGCCCGCATCTCCAGGGCGACGGGCGTACTTGTTCCGTTCTCCCGCCGGACCCCCGGCCTCGATGGCATGGAGCGAACCCCTGATGTCCTCGCAGGCCTATCACGAAGTCGGCCGCTCATCCAGCGCATCATGGAGTTGAATGAAACTTATGGTCATATAGTGATACATGACAATGCCATGCTTCACTTGCGCCGCTTGAGATGGGATGCCTTGGCGAGCGCCTCGTCATCACGGATCATGCACGTCAGCGGCTGGAGGAGCGCCGGATCACTGTGGCCGACGTCGAATCTGCTCTGCGGCACTGCCTGCGCCACGATGCCGGCGACCACGGCAACATCGTGCATGTTGGCCCCGCGGCGGGAGACACGCTTAGAGTGGTGACCACGCCGACGGACCCCGAGGGACGAGTGATCCTCGTCATTACAGCGATGTGGAGTTGAGCGACGTGAGCACTCTGCGGTACTCCTACGACAGCGTGAGCGATTGCGGTTACATCCGGATCGGTGACGGCGACGTGGCCCGAACCGACTCGCTCGCCGCTTCGCTCCATGTGGATCGGGACGGCTCGGACAACATCGTCGGCATCGAGGTGCTCACCGTGACCGATCCGAGTTGGGTTCCGCACGTCACGGACCTCCTCGCCGGAAGCGTTCCGGACGCGCCGCTCGTCTCCGCCCGACTGCAGGAGATGGTGTCCACCAGTCCCCGTGGGGGCCGGCGAGAGGGCCCGCCTGTGGCCTCCGGTCTCCCGGCCGCTGGGACCACCGGGAGCACGCCAGTCGCTTGAATCGGGACGGCTCCACAGAGCCGGCCCACTCCCGGCGCCGCCCCTAGCGGCTGAGCGAGGCGTCTCTGACGGGGTCGGGGGCGTTGTCGGGGGTGGGGATTTCTTCGCCGGCGGGGCGAAGGAGCGATCCGCCGGTGGGCAGAGGACTACGACCAAGCGGGATCGAACACAGCCACGGCGTTCCTCGAACCGCGGGGTCTGGCGGCGATCATCGGGAAGCTCCAGGCGGGGCCGGTCACCTACGCGGCGACGGGCGCCTTTGCGGCGCAGCGTTTCGATCCCGTCGCACCGGCGAGAGCCGCCACGCTCTACGTCACAGACGCGGTCGGAGCCGCTGAGAGCCTTGGCCTGCGCGGGACCGACGCCGGCGCCAACGTCGTGTTCCTCGAGCCCTTCGATCGGGTCGTGTTCGATCGGACCGCCGAACGAGACGGGCTCCGATGCGTCGCACCGAGCCAACTCGCCGTGGACCTGCTCACGGGCCCTGGTCGCGAGCCGTCCCAGGGCGAGCAGATGCTGAGCTGGATGGAGCAGAACAAAGATGCCTGGCGTACCTCATCTGCTGTACGCGCGCACCCGCAAGGTGCAACTGGATGCGGGGTGCCGGGTGGCCGCAGCCCGCAGTAGCGTGGCCACATGGCGATAGACATCGAGCGGTGGCGGCCCGCTGGCCCGTTCCCCCGGACGGAGGTCAAGCACGTTGATCTGTCGCGTCTGCGGCGATTCCGCGGTGTCAGCGACATGCCTGCGCTGATGGCCGAGCCCACCAGCAGGGGTCAGTTCCGGCCGCTGGTCCAGTTCGTCATGGTCTGGAATCGTTACCCCGAACTGCGCGGCGGGATGCTCGATGGTGCACCGCCCGACGGCGGGGATCGCTTCCATCTCGCGGCGGTCGCCGCGGTCGTGCACTGCCTGTGTGCTCGGGACGGATTCGAGGTGCCCGGATGGGCGAGCCTTTACCGAGCCGAGCCCGAACGAACGATCTCCGGCATGCCGGTGACAACCGATTTTGGCCGCATCGTCAAGGCCGGGGCGCCGCCGCAGTGCGCCCATCACGGTGCCTATTTCGACGCAGAGTTTCTGGATCGGTGACCACCCCGCCGAGCGATCGCCGGCACACTCCGCTTGACGCCGACACGCTGCTCGTCCTGCTGGACGAGGTCAACGCCGAGCTTCCCGAAGGGTCGACCGCCGAGGTTGCGGCGGGCCGTACCTGATTGAGGCTCAGGCTGCTACTTCTGCGATTGCGTTCCAGAAGTGGGCGAAGCTTCGCGAGCGATTCCGATCTACCGAGATGTGCGCTGCAACGGCCTGCGCCGCCTCGATCTTCCGGAGTCCTGTGGTGAAGTAGCCGGACCGCTTCAGGATTCGCTCGAAGGCTTCCCAAGTTCCACCTCGGATGTCGTCCGGATCGCGATAGCCACTTCGTTGAGGAATACCCGGGTTGACTCTCGGGTACGCGGCACACACGGCATCCCAGTTGCCGAAATACCAGGCCTCGAGTTCTTCGATGACGACGCGGTTGACGAGTTGCCAGGCGCTGGTTCCGGTTTGGGATCGCGTGCGTAGCCCGGCATTCGTGGCCGACTCCTCCAGTTGTGCCTTGAGTTCGTGACAGTCGTCGTTGTCTCGGTCCACTATGACCACTAAGCGCCAGTCGGGGGGCAGCCAGCGCTGGTAGGCACGCAGTCGTTGGTCGAGCTTGCCGAGGAGGTCGGCCTTGCCGCCGAAGACGCGGATGCCGAACGTCGGTCCATCGGGGAGCATGCGCGGCAGCAGCGTCTTCAGGAATTCCTCCATGGACGGCTCCTCGACGAGCAGCACAAGATGACTCGCCATGACCGTCGGCGTCAGGCGAGAGCGTGGATCGGTGCGCCGTGTGCGGTTAGCGGATCGCCCACCCCAAAGTGTCCTTCCATCCAGAGGGAGCCGAGCTGAGCTCCTTGCTCGACGAACTCGGCGATGCCGCGCAGTGCGGAGAGGGGTTGGGCCTGCGTGTGCCCGTTCTCGTCGCGCCAAAGAATCCGAACCTCGTCGGGCCCGAGCGAGTTGATGAAGAAGGGGGAATGGGTCGTGACGAGCAGTTGCGTGCGTTCGGCTGTGCCGCGGCACTCCTCGGCGAGTCCGGCCAGGAGCCGAGGGTGCAGGAAGTTCTCCGGTTCTTCCAGGCCGATGAAGGGTGGGGGCTCCGGGTCGTGCATCAGCACCAGGTAGGCCAGCATCTTGAGGGTTCCGTCGGACGCGAAGCGTGCCAGTACCGGATCGTCGAAAGGCAGATCCTTGATCTTCAGGAGGAGGCGGCCATCGGCCATCGTCGCTGCCGAAACACTCTCAATCTGTGGGACGCGTCGACCGAGTAGCGCGAAGATGCGCCGGAGCCTGCGCGGATGCTGCTCGTTGAGATACTGGATGACGTTGGCGAGGTTGTCGCCGGTTCTACTGAGACGTTCGTGCGGTCCCGCCTCCGGTTGCGATCGTGCACTGTCAGCAGCGAGGTACGACACATACCAGCCGCTGATGAAGTCGCGTAGGGCGGCGACGCGTGGATGTTCCTGGAATTGCCCGAGGGCGTTGACCGCCAACAGATCGGGTGAACTCAGTTGGCGACCTTCTCGCTCGGCCCTCTCGTCGGGCTCATTGCCCCAGACGGCTTCCCCACCGCCGCGCTTGAATTCCAGGAAACGAAACGGCCTGCCGCGGCTTCCCCGGGTCCAACTCAACCATTCGTGTTCGACGACCGGCCTTCCGCGGAACTCATCAACGGAGAGGTGATAGGTGATCAGCGGCGTCTTGGGCTGTGTGCTCTCGCGGTACTTGATCTCGATCGTCACCGGGCCTGGTGAGCCGCGGGTCTTGAGTTCCAGTGCTCGCCCGCGGCGGTCCCAGGCACGCCGTAGCCCCGCGTCGAAGCATTCTGCGAGGAATGCGAACACGTCGAACACCGTGGACTTGCCACTGCCGTTGGGGCCGAGCAGCACGGTCAGCGGCGTCAGCTTCTTGAACTCGACACTCCGGAGCGCACGGAAATTCCGAACCTTCAGGTACTCGATCCGCGGAGGCGATGTCGCGGCGGTCGGAGCTGCCGTCCGGGCGGGGGTCACGGGCGAAGGCCTCCAGCGACGAATCGGTGCTGCATCCGGTTCACCCTACCCTCGACGATTCTCGGGGGTGTTCTGCGCAGGCATCGAAACCGGCTTCCCGTCGACGTCTTCGGTCGGTTGCCTGGCGGGTCTCTCGTCCGCAGTCTTCGGCGCGGACCAGTGGCTCTGCTGCTCCGACGCTCGCTCGTCGGCGGACGGGACGGTCCGATGGCTCGTATGGTCGGGGTGCTGTCGGATCGTTGAGAGCCGGCCCTCAAGTTCGCACTTGCCGCAGTAGTGCTCTCCGGTTGGCTTGTGGAGGCAGGAGATGTCCGTCGGGCAGAACCATCCTCCTTCGATGCCGCTGTCGCCGAAGAAGTTGTGGTCTCGCCGTCGTTTGCCGTACTTGGTGCCACATCCGCCGGCGCACACCGTCTTCTTGTGGACGCGGCCTCGGTGCCGAGCCTGCCGTCTGTTCCAGTCGTGCTTGGCGACGGCCGCCGCTTCGATCACCAGCGGGTCGCAGTCGGGCGGCACCGGCGAGTGCTCCGGACGGTCGTATGCGACCCTCAGTTGCTCGAGGAGGTCGTGCTGGGCGATGCGGTGGGCTCGGGTCATCAGGTGGTGAGTCAGGCAGAATCCGCGATTCTGCCTCCACCGGCGCAGCCTTCGCCGCCGGGGAAGCGCTCTCGCCTGTTCCCGAGCTAGAAGATCGGCCCAGTGCATCTCGCTGTAGAGGCGCAGGAACTTGACTGTCGCCCAGCGGTTGATGGCGGGCTTGGCATGGACGTATGCCAGGATCAGCAGGGCGACAACGGTCGCGATGGCGGCAACGTCTGCTAGCTGCACGAGAGCTGTCTCGCGGTGTGGGCTGCGCCGGTTCTCGTGAGCCGACCGGTGGGGTGAACGCTCGTCACGCCCAACCGGCCTCCGCCTCGGGCGGTCAGACCAGGTCTCATGTTTCCTCCATCGCCTGGTGGTTCGTCACGGCGTAGCCCGGTGGTGTGCAGGGCGTACCGCTGGTCTGTGCCCAACACAGTACGAAGGGGGTATGACAGCAATGAGGAGGTCCAGTGCGCGTTGAGCGGCGGGCCTACCCCTGGGGCGGCCTCGACCTTGCCTCGCCAGCGGTGCCGCCGCCCCTCGCGGTTGAGGGAGGCGTCTCTGATGGGGTCGGGGGCGTTGTCGGGGGTGGGGATTGTTTCGCCGGGTGGGCGGGGGTGGTTGGCCCAGTGGCCAGCGGCGTCGGTGCCGCGGCACCAGATGGAGTTGGTGTTCCAGTCTCCTAGTGCCCTGAGTTCCAAGTTCATGAGGATATGGCGTGGCCTCAACCGTTCGCCTTGGCGCGAAACCGCTGTTGAGAGGCTTGCTAACCTCACCAGATACCCCCGACGAACTTCCGGCTCAGGACACTAGGCGCGCACGTCGGAGGAGAGGCAGCGCATCGCTGGCCCGCAGCGGCGCCGGTTGGAGCGGTTGGGTTCGGAGCCGTGCAGGATTCAGTCGCTGTGCAGCGAGATCTGTCCGGCCCGCATCTCCAGGGCGACCGGCGGGTCGCCGTAGTTGCCGGGGTCGTCCACGGTCTGGACCAGCACGCTGTTCTCGGCTGTGGTGCTGTCGCGGAAGGCGACCTGCGCGTGGTGGTGCGAGCGGGGGATGACCTGCATGGCGGAGTTGTCGGCGTCGGCGTCGTCGATGGCCAGCCAGGCGGTGACCACCCGGCTGGGCGACAGCGGCCAGTAGGAGGCGTCCTGGTGCCCGGCGACCCGCTTGGCGTCGCCGGGCAGTTTGGCGAACAGGTGGCTGTGGCGCAGGATCACCGAGTCGCCCAGCAGGTCCGCGACGACGTCGATGATGCGGGGTTCGGTCACGATGTCCCAGATGCCCCGGCAGCTCTTGTGCCAGTTGACCACCTCGTAGCTGCTCCACACACGCTCCGTCGCTCGCCCGAGCCGCATATGGGGCGTGACGATCCTGTTGGATCGGCCAGTACTATCCTTACGATTGGTGCTGAGAACAAGCGTCCAGCGCGAATGGTTGGAGCAGGTTCCCGAGGGGACGTGCTTCCGCTCCGGTGATGTGCCCGGGGCGAGCCGTGGAGCGGTCTACGCGTTCTTGTCGCGTGAGTCGGCGAAGCCGCGCACCGTGGCGGCGTGTTGGCGTGTGGGTCCGAATCTGTACTGGAGACCCGCCCGTGGCGAGGGCAGGGGTCCGCGGGGGCCGGGACAGTTGGACATCGCGCGAGCGATCGCCGGCGAGGGCTGCGGCCTGACCGGTCACCAGGCGGGGAAAGCGGCGGGATGGTTGACCCACACTGTCACGACTGTCGCGGAGGTCGCGGTCGTCGGCGAGCCGAGTGTGCGCCGTCCCCACCCCGGCCTGATACTGCGCCCTCGCGCGAATGAGATCCGCCGCGGCCTGAGCCCCCTGGAGGTCACCTACCTCGAGGCGGTCATGAACTTCGATGACTGCGCGGAGTTGGCGTGGCCGGAGGCACTCCGCTTGACCGCGCAACGAGTCGATCATCTCGCGCGTTTGCGCGCCGACGCGTTGCGAGAGGTCGCCGACGCCGAACGAGGTGCGGGCGCGGTCGCAATGCGCGCCAGAATGCAGGAACTCTGCGCGGTCCTCGATGGGATCGCACCCCCACCGTCCCCGGCGGGCGCCACCGCTGCGCCGCGTCGGCGCGGTGAGCCAGTAACAGCGGCGCACCTTCCCGAATGGATGTCCGCTGGGCAGGGATCGAGGATCGCCGCGCTCTCAAGCTTCGTGAATCATTGGGCGCTGCACCCCGAGCGCCGGCCCGCGATGTGTGCGGCACCCCCGAGCGGACAGAATCGTCTCGATCTGGTGCGGATTGCCGCGACGGTGCACGCGCTCTGCGATCGGGACGGCGTCGGCGCGCCGGACTGGGTCTGGGCGCACACATGGCACGAGGACGTTCGCATCTACGATGTCGGCGAAGCGTCAGCCGAATTCCGCGGCAACGCTCTTGGGACTTGCGCGCACCATCGTGTCTGGTTCCGCGGCGACCACATCACGTGCATTCGCGTGCACGGGATGTGGAGCCCCGAGGGATCACAGTGAGCGATAGCGGGGGTTTCTCGCTCGCCCGGGTGCTCGAACTCGTCGCCGCCGTCGACGCGGCGCTGCCCGAGGGTCCGCCAATCGAGGTTGCCGTCGGCGGCGCGGTGGCCATGATGCAAATCGCGCCCGGACGGCTGTCGGAAGACATCGACGTGTACGAGGCGTCGCTGCACCCCGACCTGGCGGCTGCGGTCGAGGTGGTGGCCGAACGCGAAGGGCTCGACCCGGGATGGCTCAACAATGCCGCCGCCCAGTTCGGGCTTCCGGTGTTCGACGTCCAGCCCGAGCCGCTGTACGAGGGCCGGCGGCTGGTCCTGCGGGTAATGGAACCGGTGACGATGCTCCTCCTGAAGCTCAACGCCGGCCGCGACAAGGACGTGAACGACATCTTGCTGTTGATGGACGAGACCGGGTTCACGACTGAAGACGACGTGTTGATGTTGATCGATTCGTACTTCGAGGATCATCCGGACTCGAATCTCGATCGAGCCTGGATGGAGGACACAGCCAAGGTTTCCGCGACGCTCTTCGGCGCGCAGCACTGGGGCTCGGGACTCGATCCGCCCGGCGGCCCCGCCGCCCCTAGCGGCTGAGGGAGGCGTCTCTGACGGGGTCGGGGGCGTTGTCGGGGGTGGGGATTGTTTCGCCGGGTGGGCGGGGGTGGTTGGCCCAGTGGCCGCCGGCGTCGGTGCCGCGGCACCAGATGGAGTTGGTGTTCCAGTCGAGGTAGGCGCGCACGTCGGAGGAGAGGTAGCGCATCGCCAGCCCGCAGCGGCGGCGGTCGGAGCGGTTGGGTTCGGAGCCGTGCAGGATCCAGTCGCTGTGCAGGGAGATCTGTCCGGCCCGCATCTCCAGGGCGACCGGCGGGTCGCCGTAGTTGCCGGGGTCGTCCACGGTCTGGACCAGCACGCTGTTCTCGGCTGTGGTGCTGTCGCGGAAGGCGACCTGCGCGTGGTGGTGCGAGCGGGGGATGACCTGCATGGCGGAGTTGTCGGCGTCGGCGTCGTCGATGGCCAGCCAGGCGGTGACCACCCGGCTGGGCGACAGCGGCCAGTAGGAGGCGTCCTGGTGCCCGGCGACCCGCTTGGCGTCGCCGGGCAGTTTGGCGAACAGGTGGCTGTGGCGCAGGATCACCGAGTCGCCCAGCAGGTCCGAAACGACGTCGATGATGCGGGGCTCGGTCACGATGTCCCAGATGCCCCGACAGCACTTGTGCCAGTTGACCACCTCGTAGCTGTTCCACCCCGTCGCCAGCGCGTATCGGAAGGAACTGATCTTGTTGCTAGTTCGCTTCCGGTCGCCTTGGTGAACGAGGTGCACGCCGACTCTGGCCAGACGATCGACCGCGGCACCACCCTCGGCGGCGCGAATGACCCGTCGGCTGAACCGAGCCTGCTCGCGTGCCTAGACCGCCCAACCCGAGATGGCGAGTCCTGGGTTCGGCCTGCCTGCGTTCGACAATCGAGAACCGGAGTAATCGGCCTCAGGCGCCGTTGGTATGCGTCGGGACGCCGACGTGGATCGTCCGTCGCTCTTCCGGAGTGATGCAGTCCTCAAAGCGAAGTAGGGGGTTCGGGAGGCGCACGTCAACGATAGAACTCGCGGTGTTGTAGAAGCTTCGCAGTACGAAGTCCACGAAGGCGTGCGGCGTCACGCCCGCGGAGACCGGAATCCGGCATCCGGTGTATTGGCCGAGGGTTAGGTGCGACACTGGATGAGCTAGCTCGACTGCGACGCTATCCCGACTGTCATAGTCGAATCGGCAGGGCACGGTTGCGACGCCTTTCTCAACGACGTCCGCGAATATGCGCTCCTCCAGGTAGTGCTCGGGATCGTTCTGGTATTCGAGAAGGTCGGGTGACGGGAGGAACGCGAGGCGATGGCGCAACAGGCGTCGTTCTCGAAACTCGTACTCCATCTGCAGCATTGCCCCGTCGAGCATCAGGACGTTGAACGATCGCGCTTGCCGCAACTCTCGGTAGGCGTCGTCGTACGGCGTGTTTCGGGGTGCCGATCCGACCACGCCGTGTCGCCGGTACCGAACGAGGTAGTCGTCGGTGCCAACCTTCGATTCGAAGGCCGGGTTCTGATCGTCGGCGAGCCCGGACTCGACCAAGGCTGCGGTTGCGCCGTTGATCTCTTGGACCACTCTGCGATGCGCGGTCACCATTGGGCTATCACTCCCCGGCCGCTCCCAGCAGATCGCGGAGGGTCGCCAACTGTTCGCCGTCGATGTCCTCGAGGAGGATGCGGCGATGTTGCAGATCGTCGATCAAGCCGGCCACTGACTTCAGACGCTTCTCCCAGTCCTTTTTCTCCTTTTCCGACATGTCCCGGTGGACGACGGTGAGATGTTCCAGTTCGGCTTGTGATGGATAGTGAAACGACAACTCGAAGTTCGCCTTCTTGATCTGCTCGTACTCTTCGATCAGAGAAGCCATTTGTGGGCCGATGCCACATACCCGGATCCAAGCCGTGCTTCGTGTTATTGCCGTGAAGAGCCGATTCCGAACATGAGCGAGATTGGCAGTCGAGCCGTGCGCCTCCTCCGCGTTGACCACGTAGACCATGGCTGCCTCGTTGCCCTTGGCCCTGTATATCCCAGTGCAGGTCACCGATCCGGCCTGGCGGAACACGTCGGCCTTCGTGTCGACGCCCGCAAGGTGATTCGGAATGTCTCGCGCGAGCAATTCTGCTCTGATTCGCCCCAGCTTCTTCCGTGCTGAGAGCGGGTCGGTGTTGATGACGATGACGTCGGCGTGTCGCAATTCGTCGTCGGTCAGGTTGTCCTCGATCTCCGAAGCCACCCACTTTGCTTGGTCTGTCTGATTTTCGAACTGGCGGAACTGGATCAGGTCTTCGAGAGGGGAGTGAGATTCCAGGAAGTGCGGACTTGTGTCTGGGGGCCGAGCCAACCGGACATCCTTGCCGAGTCCGAGTTCCTCGGAGAGAACCTCGTAGCCGACGTCGGTCCAGAGTTCGGGTCGATCGAACATTTGCACGAGTCCGGTGGGGCTCCAGGCCGGTGGTTCTCGATAGATGCCGAACCCCAGGCCATGTGCCGAGACGAGCACTGGGCGTGAGTTCCGGTAGCACTTCTCAAGGATGATGTCGCGCTGACCCCCGTCGCGGGCCCTGTCGTCGAAACTGACTCTCGGACTACCGTCGTCATCCAGACCGAAGATGTCTTCGGGTGACGGCAGCCCCTCGTTCGTCAGATTCTGCAACTCGTCGTATGCGTAGACGAGGCGTTTCGGTCGCTTGAGGATCTGATGACACAGCCTGAGGAACCCGGGAGGAAAATCCTGCGCCTCGTCGACAAGAATGGCGTCGTACGATCTTCGAACCTCACCGACGCTGTCGAGAGCGGTCTCCACAGCACCCTCGAAGGCGTCTTCGAACCCGAATCTGGCCTTCGCCGCGAAGAAGTCGAGGTACTCAAGATCGTGGGTTCGGCAGAACTCGTAATAGATCCCGTCCCGGTCGGCTCCACCCGACGCACCCCAGGAATTGACGACGCGAAGCCTGTCCCAATCCGGTTCATCACCGGTCTGTTCGATCGAGAAGATCGTGATGAGACGTGTGAAGTGGTCCTTGAGGGAGCGCGTGTGGAATGTAACCGCTATCCGCCAGTCCGGATGGCGGGCATGGAGGTACGCCGCTTTCAGCGCGAGGACGATCGTCTTGCCCGAGCCAGCCAGTCCCCTGATTCGCTGTACGCCATCCACGGTCTCGATCACTGCCTTGCTCTGACTCCGGTCCAGCGTCGCGATGGAGTTCTCGAGTGCGTTGAGCCTGGCAGCTCTCGAATCAGGCATCCGGAGAGCCCGCGCTCCACCGGGCCGGCGGATCGCCGTGATGCTCTGAATCGCCGAGAGCGTCCTGTCATAGAGTTCCGGTGTCGAGGATTCCCAGACGAGTTGCCGCAGATAGGGCACGAGGGAGGAGTTATCCAGGACGGGGTAGTCCTGATCAGCCGCCGTGCGCGGGATCGCTGGAGCGTAGGTCAATGCCTCAATGTTGGTGAGCAGGTTCCGGCGGCGAACGAGACCCTGATGCGGCATAAGCCGCGCGTACAGCAGGCTGTAGGCTTCGTCCTGCCTCACGATGTGGTCCCCCAGATCGGGGCCTTCGACGAGATCGAAGCAGACCAGCCCATGGTCAGGAGAGACGAGCAGCGCATCGATGGCGTACCGACCATCGGGTGAAGCGATGACCGGGTACCCGATCAGCAACTGGCCGTCAAAGTCCTGATCGCGTAAGGCGTCGATCAGTGCATCGGTTGCCACGGGCTTGTCGGTGGTGCCGTGGACGATGTTCAGGGTGGGGGTGCTCATGGCTCGGGGCCTCGGTTCGGGGAACCTGACGTTCTACGGATCTGCCGATCGATGGTGAGGGGGTCTCGGCGCGGGTCTTGCCGGTCGCAGCGATCATACGCGCCGGTCGGATTCCCAGATGGGGGCGGTCCCAGTATTACGGGGACGCGAATTGGGTGGTCGACATGGTGTGCGTGTCCAACCCGGGGCTGCTGTCCCTGACGGCATGGAGCGATCATCGTGGAACGGACATGAAAGCTCAGCGAGATCGTGACCTTATGGCCCCTTAGTTGCAATTCCAACCCGAACACGCATGGCACCTCGACTCACAACCGGGTCTCGCCATAGCGGCGCCGGTCGGAGCGGTTGGGTTCGGAGCCGTGCAGGATCCGGTCGCCGTGAAGCGAGATCTGACCCGTCCGCATCTCCAGGGAGATCGGCGGGTCGCCGTAGTCGCCGGCGTTGTCCACGGTCTGGAACGCCCTAGCGGCTAGTCGCTGGCGCCACGAGCAACGCCCAGCAGCGTTCGTGCGACGGAACGCGCGGCCCGGAGCGAGCCGCGGGCCGCCAGCCGCCCGCCCCTGAGCCATGCCCGAAATCTGCGGAGGCCGAAACGGTTCTGAATCTGGCACTGGACTTCGGCGATGGCGTCTCGGCACTCGTCGCTCGGGCCCCATCCTCGGAGATTCATCGCCGAGGCCTTCCCGGTGGGGCGGTGGTCCCATGCTTCGCTGATCAGGGGACCGACGAGGCGGTTGAGGGTGGCTCGGGTGGCGGCGTAGGTCTGCGCCAGGGCTGGATTTTCGGTGGCGATCCAGGCTTCGTGGAGCGCGAGGCGCTCTTGGAGGTCGTGGCCGTGGTTGGCGAGCGTGGTGAGGGTGGCCGGGCTGTCGTCGGTGCGGCGTCGGACCCGGTAGGGGTACTCGGTCCAGGCGACGAGGGTTTGGATTGCCTCCGCGTAGCGGTCACGGCGACGATTGGTGGCCTCGTTGACGCGGGTGAGGGTCATCGTCACGATCGCGCCGAGGACTGCAGCGGATGGTATGGCGATGGGTGTCCAGAGCGAACTGGTGGCGAGGACTGACATCAGGCGACCCGCAATTCCGGCGTGAGGATGGGGTGTGGATGGCCGTCGGGGCGATGGCCGTGGGGTACGTCTTCGACCGGCCAGGATCCGTGCCGGCGCCAGTATTCCTCGTACCAGAGGTGGCGCTGGACGACTCGGAGGTACGCGTCGATGCCGTCGGACCATTGCCAGCGCAGGTGGTCAGGGTCGTTGGGGTACTCGAGACAGAGCGCTCCGACGATGAGCTCCCACGGCACCGTGGCCGATTTCGGGAGGGCCAGCAGTGCGGCGATCGACGAGCGCGGGTACCGGTGCAGCCACTCTCGGTCGTCGCCACTGACGGGCACGGCGAGAACCTTGCCATTGGCTCGAACGGTTACTCGGACTTGCTCGGCGGGGTAGTCCAACAACTCGGGAAGCGCGGGGGACTCGAAGCGTACGTCGAACGTGGTGGCCCGGCTGTCGTGCAGGACGACCGTGACCTCGGCGCCCCCGACCACGTCGGCGGCACTGAGCCAACGAGCACAGTCCTGTGGGTTCCGCCGGAGGTGGTCGAGTCCTCCGCGTGTCATCAGGGCCTCCACGCCCGGGTGATCGGAGTGTGACGGGCGGCGGTCGCACCGGTTGCGGCGGCGCCGGCGCCGGTGTTGAGGCTCTGTAGGCGGCTCTTCTCGTCGGCCCGTGGGTGGGGGAACGGATCACCGAAGATCTCCACCCAGATATGGGCGGCTGCAGTCTCCTTGCCATCGGCTGCAAGTCGCTGGGCTTCGGCGGCTCGACCGGCGAGATGTTGCATCCCGCTCTTGGCCCGCGCCACGGCAGCCGCCGAGAGTCGGGCGGAAATCTGGTCGGTACCGGTGGGGTCGCTGTACGTGCCACCGAGGAGTTGGGCGCCAATTGCCAGCGTGGCTGCGACTGCGTCGGCATGATCAACGGCGGCGGACACCGCGTAGTAGGTGAAGGTCTCGACGTGCAGGCCGGGGAGCACGTCAGACAGCCCGGCGTTGTGGACCGCCTGCTTGACCATTCGCACCTGTCGCACGAACTTCCCGTCGCACTGCTGGTTCCGGACGGTGATGGTGTCGATCAGGATGTACGAGTTCGACGGCTCCCAGCGGTCGTCCTCGGTGTCGGCGATATAGATCCAGTTGGAACCGTCCTCGGGGTTGAAGGCCGGCACGGCGTCGAAGTTGAACTCCTTCCCAGGGAGCGTGATGGCGAGGGCGTGCTTCTTGACCTCGAAGCGGGTGCCAGGCAGGTGGGGAGCGAGGGCGTCGTGGATGAGCGAGATCGCCTTCTGAGGTCCGCCCGCACAGTTCAGGGCGTCCCACAACTCGTCGTCCAACTCGACGACCTTGTCGATGTCCCGCAGCTTGGGGCCCAGCATCGTGTGGCGAGCGAAGCTGCCCTGCAGCCGGGTCCGCTTGGCCACGCCGGCATCCACGACCAGATCGCCCAGACGGTTGTGCACGTCCTGGGCCTCCTTGCGTACCGCGTTGCTCAGCTTGATGTTGTCGTCAAGTACGTCGAAGCGCTGTTTCAAATTCATTGCCAGTTCTTCCCTCTCTCCGTCTCGGCAGCCTCTTGCCACCGTGTCGATTATGTGCGGGGGGTATGACAGCCGACGGGGTTGCCGCGCCCTTTCCTCCCGGTACATACACGTGTTCGATCAGCGTACGGCCGAATGACACGTTGATAGTTACAACGCTGAGATCAGACGAGTTATTCCCGGCCTCGCGATAGCCGGACTCAATCGCTGCTTGACCACGTGCGGCTCCGTGCTCGAGGCCGCTGGCATCGTGGTGGCACCGCTCGCAGCGAGCGGCCCGCCGCCGCCCCTAGCGGCTGAGGGAGGCGTCTCTGACGGGGTCGGGGGCGTTGTCGGGGGTGGGGATTGTTTCGCCGGGTGGGCGGGGGTGGTTGGCCCAGTGGCC
>JAPOVS010000061.1 GCA_026708055.1 bacterium
GGTCGCCGCGCAGGCGGGTCCGCAGGTGGATGTCGGCGACTTCAGGGGCACAGAACGGCACGTCGTCCCCGTCGACGTCCTCCAGCCAGACGTGCCGAGGCACGTTCTTGCCGCAGTAGGCGCAGTTGTACACGTCGAAGGACAGGTACATCGGCTCCCGCTCGATCCAGCGTCCGCTCATGGCGTCTCCAGCCGCTGCGACGTCGGCGTGGCGCCCCAGGAACCGTTGCGCCGCTCGACCACCAGCCCGTAGTCGCGCTGTGCCGCCTCCGGCGTGACGAGCCCCTCGGCCACGTCGGCCACCACCCTGTCGGCGGAACGCGCCAGGGGATCGCCCCAGCCGCCGCCGCCCGGCGCCACGATCTTCACCTGGTCGCCGCGGCGCAGGCGGATGTTGGAGAACTTGGAGGGCGACATGGTGCCGAACTTGTCGCTGAAGGTGCTCCAGGACTCCTCGCCGCCGAGGCGCACGTAGATGCCGCTGTTGGCACCCGGCTTGCCGCCGTGAATCCCGAACGGGTCCACGCGCATCCGATTGAAGATGGCACTCACGGTCACCTCGTCGGCGACCATGGTCAGGACGCGCTCGATGCCCAGGCCGCCGCGGTTGAGCCCCGGCCCGCCGGAGTCCTCCAGCAGGCGGTAGGAGTCCACCCGCAGCGGGTAACGCGACTCGAAGACCTCCACCGGCGTGTTCCGGCAGTTGCCGTTGATCACGATGATCTGGCTGTTGCCGTCGGCGGCGGGGCGACCTCCCCAGCCGATGCCCTCGAAGTGGAAGTGCGAGTACAGGTCATCGGTGTCGGGGTGCTGGCCGCCGAACAGGAAGCAGCAGGAGGTGCCGCCGAGGGAGGCCGGGATGCGTTCGGGCAGCGGGTCGGCGAGGGCGCCGAAGATGATGTCGGTGATGCGGGGGGACACCTCGGTGTTGCCGCCCACCAGCGGCGCCGGGAACTCGCAGTTCAGGATGGTGCCCGGCGGGGCGATGATGTTGATGGGGCGGTAGCAGCCCTCGTTGCGCGGGATGGTGGGGTCGGTGATGTGCATGAAGGCGTTGTAGACCGCCGAGGCCGTCACGGCGTAGGTGGCGTTCATGGGTCCGGCCGCCTGGCCGTCGGAGCCGGTGAAGTCGCACGCCACGTTGCCGCCGTCCACCACGACGGTGCAATCGATGACGTAGGACCCCTCGGCCACCCCGTCGTCCTCGATGATGTCGCTGAAGCGGTACTCGCCGTCGGGGATGCGGCGGATCTCCTCGGACATGCGCCGCTCGGCGATGTTGATCAGATCCTCGGTGGCGGTGGTGACGGTGTCGTAGCCGTAGGTGTCGATGAGGCCGGTGAGGCGGCGCTCGGCCACGTTCAGCGAGCCGACCATGGCCATGAGGTCCCCGTAGGTGACCTTCGGCGTGCGATGGTTGGCGAAGATGATCTTCCAGACGTCCTCCTGCGGTACGCCCTCGCGCTGCAGCCACAGCGGCGGGATGCGCAGGCCCTCCTGGAAGATGTCTGTGGCGTCGCCCGCCAGCCCCCCCGGCGCCTTGGCACCCGGCTCGGCCAGGTGGGCGCAGTTGGCCACGAAACCCACGATCTCGTCACCGTGGAAGACCGCCTTCAACAAGGTGTGCTCGGGAATGTGGCCGCTGCCCCGGTAGGGATCGTTCATGATGATCACGTCGCCCGGGCGGTAGATGTCGGGACCGAGCTCGTCGATCATCCACTCAACGGTGAACTTGATCGTGCCGATCTGGGAGGGGCAGAACTCGGCCTGGGCGCTCAGGCGGCCCTTGGCGTCGAACAGGACGCAGGAGAAGTCCAGCGACTCGTTGAACATCGGCGAGTAGGCGGTGCGCATCATGGCGATGCCCATCTCGCGGCAGGTGGTGGCCAGGTAGTTGTCGATCACCGTGAGCGTGACCTGATCAGCCACCAGGTCGGCGGCCACCGGGCGGTTCTCCGGGGGCGTGAGCAGAGCGGTCATCGGCTCGCCTCCACGGTCATCACCTCCTCAGCGGTCGAACAGGCCTGCCTGCCCATCCCGTGAGCGTAGTTGAGTGCTCCACAGGTGCCCCACGCCCACCCAGGGCGCCGGACTCCGGCTTTCGCCGGAATGACGCACGACAGCGCCGCCATCACCGAGTGGTGGGAGCGGCGGCGAGTGCAGCCCTCGCCTCCGCCGGCGTGGCATCCCAGGTGCCGCCACGGTGCTCCACGACGAGGCCGTAGTCGCGCAACGCCCCCTCCCGTGTCACCAGGCCCTCGGCCACGTCGGCCAGCACCCGGTCGGCCGAGCGCTCCAGCGGATCACCCCAGCCGCCGCCTCCGGGCGCCAGGATCTTCACCTGGTCGCCTCGGTGCAGCGCGATGTTGGAGAACTTGGAGGGCGACATCGTCCCGAACTTGTCGCGGAAGGTGCTCCAGACCTCCTCGCCGGCGAGACGCACGTAGATGCCGCTATTGGCGCCCGGCTTGCCGCCGTGGATGCCAAACGGGTCCACCAGCATCCGGTTGAACAGGGCGCTGACGGTGATCTCGTCGACCACCATCGTGAGGATGCGCTCGACGCCGAGGCCGCCGCGGTTCAGCCCGGCGCCGCCGGAGTCCTCCAGCAGGCGGTAGGACTCCACGCGGACCGGGTAGCGGGTCTCGAAGATCTCCACCGGCGTGTTGCGGGCGTTGCCGATGATGACGATGACCTGGCTGTCGCCGTCGCCGATCGGGCGGCCGCCCCAGCCGACGCCCTCGAAGTGGAAGTGCGAGTACAGCTCGCCGGTCTCGGGGTGCTCGCCGCCGAACAGGAAGCAGCAGACGGTGCCGCCGTGGGAAGCCGGGATGCGTTCGGGCAGGGCGTCGGCGAGGGCGCCGAAGATGATGTCGGTGATGCGGGGGCTGAGTTCGGTGTTGCCGCCCACCAGCGGCGCGGGGAACTCGCAGTTCAGGATGGTCCCCGGCGGTGCGATCACGTTGATCGGCCGGTAGCAGCCCTCGTTGCGCGGGATGGTGGGGTCGGTGATGTGCATGAAGGCGTTGTAGACCGCCGAGGCCGTCACGGCGTAGGTGGCGTTCATGGGTCCGGCCGCCTGGCCGTCGGAGCCGGTGAAGTCGCACGCCACGTTGCCGCCGTCCACCACGACGGTGCAATCGATGACGTAGGACCCCTCGGCCACCCCGTCGTCCTCGATGATGTCGCTGAAGCGGTACTCCCCGTCGGGGATGCGGCGGATCTCCTCGGACATGCGCCGCTCGGCGATACCGATGAGATCCTCGGTGGCCGTCGTCACCGTCTCGTAGCCGTACGTGTCGAGGAGGCTGGTGAGCCGCCGCTCGGCCACGTTCAGCGAGCCGACCATGGCCATGAGGTCGCCGTAGGTGACCTTGGGCGTGCGGTGGTTGGCGAAGATCAGCTTCCAGATGTCCTCCTGGGGAACCCCCTCGCGTTGCAGCCACAGCGGCGGGAGCCGCAGCCCCTCCTGGAAGATGTCGGTGGCGTCGCCCGCCAGCCCGCCGGGTGCCTTGGCGCCCGGCTCGGCCAGGTGGGCGCAGTTGGCCACGAAGCCCACGATCTCGTCGCCGCAGAACACCGCTTTCAGCAGCGTGTGCTCGGGGATGTGGCCGCTGCCCCGGTACGGGTCGTTCATGACGATCACGTCGCCCGGGCGGTACACGTCCGGGCCGAGTTCGTCGAGCATCCACTCGATGGTGAACTTGATGGTCCCGATCTGGGAGGGGCAGAACTCCGCCTGGGCGATCATCCGGCCGGCGGCGTCGAACAGCACGCAGGAGAAGTCCAGCGCCTCGTTGAACATCGGCGAATAGGCGGTGCGCATCATGGCGACGCCCATCTCGCGGCACGTGGTGGCCAGATAGTTGTCGATGACCGTGAGCGTGACCTGATCGATGGCGAGGTCGGCCGCCACCGGCGGGCTGTCCGGGGGTGTGAGCAATGCGGTCACGGGCTCACCTCGACGATCAGCACGTCCTCGGGTGTGCGGCGCAGGTGCATGCCCGGCTCCACGAGCGTCGTGGATCCCTCCTCGGAGACGATCAGTGGACCTTCGAGCACCGTGTCGATCGGCATCGCCCGGCGGTGCAGAACGCGACAGTCCACCAGCCCGTCGCCGCCGAAATGCACCTGCCGGGTGGTCTCGACATGGCCGCTCTCGCGCTGCACGCGGGCCAGGCGCGGATGCGGGATAGCGCCGATGGCCGAGACCCGGAAGCTGACCATCTCGATGACGGCGTCGGCGATCACGTACTCGTACATGGCCTGGTGGCGGTCACCGAACGCCTGATAGGCCAGCTCCAGCTGCGCAGCGGCGCCGTCGGCGTCGAGCGCGTCGATCGGCGGCACCTCCACCTCGGTCTCGTAGTTCTGCCCCAGGTAGCGCATGTTGATGGCGTAGCGCAGCCCGCAGTCGCCTTCGAAGCCCTGGGCACGCAATTCCTCGGTGGCCGCGGTGGCGATGGTGGCGAAGCGCTCGGCCACCTCGGCGGGGCCGACCCTGTCGGAGCGGAACGACTGGGTCCAGAGCTTGTCGACGCGCAGGTCGCCCAGCAGCAACCCGAGCGCCGAGAAGCTCCCGGGGAAGGGCGGAACCACCAGCGTGGGGATGTGCAGCTTGCGCGCCACGGCGGCGCCGTGCAGCGGACCGGCCCCGCCGAAGGCCAGCAGGGCGAAATGGCGCGGGTCGTGGCCCCGGTCGATGCTCACCATGCGGATGGCGTTGGCCATGTTCTCGTCCGCGATCTCCACGACGGCGTGCGCCAGCTCCAGCGGCGACATGTCCAGCCCCGCCGCCATCTCGGCGGCCCCACGGCCGGCGAGGTCACCGTCGAGGCGCATCGCCCCGCCGCAGAAGTACCCGGGGTCGAGATGGCCCAGGACCAGGTTGGCGTCGGTGAGGGTGACCTCGTTGCCGCCGGCCCCGTAGCAGATGGGCCCGGGATCGGCGCCGGCGCTCTGCGGGCCCACCTGCAGGAAGCCGCCCGCGTTCACCCAGGCGATGGACCCGCCCCCGGCGCCGACGGTGTGGATGTCCATGAGCGGGATCGCCGCCGGGATGCCCCACTCCACCTCGTATGAGGTCGTGTAGCCCACGTCGCCGCCCAGGATCAGCGCCACGTCCGCGCTGGTGCCACCGACGTCGATGGTGACCACGTTCTCGAGCCCCAGCAGGCCGGCAACGTGGCGGCTGGCCACGGCGCCCCCCGCCGGCCCCGACATGGCCAGGTGGATCGGATGGTCGGCGGCGGCGGTGGCGTTCATCAGGCCGCCGTTGGACTTCATCATCGCCCAGCTGACGTCGATGTCCGCGGCTTCGAGCCCGCCGGCAAGACTCGCCACGTAGCTCTGCATCAGCGGCTTGACGTAGGCGTCGGCGATGACGGTGCTGGACCGCTCGTACTCCCGCCAGATGGGAGCGACCTCGTGGCTCACCGACAGTGGCAGATCGGGGAATCTCTCCCGGAGAGCGTCCGCCAGCGCCCGCTCGTGGTCGGTCTTGAGATACGAGAACAGGAGGCACACCGCCAGAGCCTCGAGCTCACCGTTGGCGGCGATCCGCTCGCAGAGGTCGTCGATCGCCTCGGGCGCCAGAGGTGTCAGGACCTCGCCGTCGGCGGTGATGCGCTCGGCGACGCCGAAGCAGTCCCGCCGGCTCACCAGCAGGGGCCGGGGCTTGTTCCAGGTGAGGTCGTAGAGGAACTGCCTGTTGACGCGCTGGATGTAGGGGATGTCCTCGTGACCCGCCGTGCAGATGAACCCCACCCGGGCGCCCGCCCGCTGGATCATGGTGTTGGTGGCCACGGTGGTGCCGTGCACCAGGAAGGCGATGTCGTCGGGATCGGTGCCGGATGCTCCGATGGCGCCCAGGAAGGCCCGCAACGGCTCCGCCGGTGTGGACGCCACCTTCTGCGACGTGACCGTGCCGTCGGAGGCGTCGAAGGCGATCAGGTCGGTGAACGTGCCCCCGGTGTCTATCCCGATGCGGGTCGAGGTCATGGTGTCTCACCGTCGGTGCCGCGGTTCATCGGTCGGATCATGTCCCGGTCCTTGGTCAGCCCAGCGGTTCGGTGACCGTCATCATGGCAGCGAACGGGTATATACCGGAAACCGCCGTCGGGCAGAAGTTGAGTACCTGGCCGCGAACACCCCAATCGACGGCCAGCATCTCCCCCGTGTCGTCCACGGTGATGAACAGCATGGTGTGGTCGGGACCGCCGAAGCAGACGTTCGTGGGCGACGCGCCGCCGCACGGGATTCGGCCCACCTCTGCGCCGCCGGCGTCGTAGACGTAGACGTGACCCGATCCGAAATGGGTCACGAGCAGGTTGCCCTCGCTGTCGAACGCCATCCCGTCGGGACCCGAGACCGGGGCGTCGGGAACAGGCGGTTGCCGGCAGAAGAGCCCGCGGCCCACCGCCGCGCCCGTCCCGACGACGTCGTAGACCCACACGCAGCTGCGCAGGGTCTCGGCCACGTAGAGACGCCCGCCGCGCAGAGCGATGCCGTTCGGGAACGCCATGCCGCCATCGATCCGGTGCAGTTTCCCGGCGGCGGCGTCGTACCCGTACACGCCACCGATCGGGTTCTCCAGCGAACTCCCCCACGGATCGGTGAAGAAGCAGCCGCCGTCGGCGTCGAAGCAGAGATCGTTGGGGCCGTTCAGCGGCTCGCCCTCGAACGAGTCGACCCAGCGGCTGCGCGTGCCGTCGGGGCCGACCCGCAGGATCGCCCGGTGGCCTTCATCGGTGACATACAGGGCGCCGTCGGGGCCGAACGCGAGCGCGGCCGGCAGTCCCGCCACACCGTCGGCTCCGGTGTTGAGCAGTCGCCTCGTCCGGCCGGGCGCGCTCAGGTTGGTTGCACAGATGTCACCGCCGCGGGTCGGCCAAGCCGCGTCCCGCGTGAAGGAGCAGACGTTGAGGATCCAGCCGTCGGGACCGGCGGTCGGGCCCTCCGGCGCGCACAGCTGCGAGGCGAACGTCCTCGACGCCATGACGGCTGCCCCGGCGACCCGTCGCCGCTGCGACTAACCGTCGACGGCCTCGCGCAGGCGCCCGACGAGCCGGTCCACCTCCGCCAGCGTCTCGGGGTCGGGGTCGTAGCCCGACGGCTCCCGCCGGCGGGCGCTGGTGAAGATCCCCTGCTTGACGAGGAGATGCTTCTCGATGGCCACGAAGGCGTCGAGGCTGTCCATGAGCGACACCAGGCGGGCCAGCGGGTCGGCAATGGCCTCGATGCGCGCCTCGTCGCCGGCCTCCAGCGCCCGCCACAGGGCGACCAGCGCCCACGGCGTGTCGGCTGCCGGCATGGTGCCGACGATGCCCCGCCGGTAGCTGTCCACCAGGGCAATGCCCCCGGAGCCTTCGAAGACGCGCGCCCGGCCGCCCGTGGCGTCACGCAGTTCGCTGAGGCGCGGTCCGATCGGCACCGCCTCGGGTTTGAACAGCACGCGCTCGCCGTAGGTCTCCAGCAGGTCGGCCTGCATCTCGATCGACATCGGCCGGCCCACGTAGCCGCTGGCGTCCTGGACGACCACCGGGACGTCGATGGCCGCCAGCAGTGCCTCGTAATAGGCGGACAGCCCGCTGTCCGACACCCCCACCGAGATGGGTGGGATGGCCATGACGGCGGTGGCGCCGACGCTCTCGGCGTGCCGGGCGAGGTCGACGGCAACCTTCGTGCTCTCGGCCCCGACCGAAACGATGACCGGGCCGTGCGGGAGTCCCAGATCGCAGGCGAGTTCGGCCAGGCGCCGGCGCTCTTCGGTGCTCAGCCGCAACACCTCCGACACCATCGCCAGCACGATCCCGTCGACTTCACAGGCGTACACCCAGTCGATCTCCGCGGCCAGGGCCGCGGCGTCGATGTCGTCGTTGCCGTCGAAGGGCGTCTGGAAGACCGGGAAGACCCCGGCCAGCGACTCGGGCGGGTACTGCACGGCGGCGATGCTACCCGCGCAGGCCGGAGGACTCAGGAGTGCCGGGCGCCGAGCGCCGGGCGCGCAAGGGGACTAGGGCAGCGACTCACCCCGCAGCCAGCGGACCAAGGCCTTGCCGGGATCGGCGATCTCCCCCACCGAGTTGTACCAGTAGTCCTCCCATCCGTCCTCCGACAACCCGGTGAAGACCATGAGGTTGAGGGGATAGGCCTCACTGTCGGCACAGCGGCGAAAGTCGTCGCGGAACAGGAACGTCGGCTTGCCCCAGGCGATGGCCATGCCCAGTTCCACCATGACGCCCTCGTCGGGCGGGCAGCCGTTCACGACGGCGAAGATGCCGTCGGCCTCGCGTACGAGCCGCATGTCGTTCTGCCCCACCTTGTAGGCCCAGCCGGTCTGACCGATCCAGCCCTCCTGGTCACCGAGGGCGAACGGCTCCCACGGCTCGGCGCCGACGTCCTCCAGGGCGGCGATCAGATCGTTGAGCGGCCCGGCGCGCTGCGCCGGCGAGAACCCGTAGGGATTCGCCAGGTACAGGGTCCTGTTCCCGCTCACGACATCCGCCGACCTGCGGGCGGGGTGTCGACCTCGACACCCCGGATTGCTTGCAGCGACATCGGGCGGAGCCCCGCCGGTGAGTCCGGCAACCAGTTCATGCGCGGATGGTAACCCGGACGCCCCCGCCCGGGTCACGTGCGGGGGCCGGGATCACGCCAACGGCGGCGGCTTCGGGGCGGTGTCACTAGGGTGTCGCAAGCAGGGACCACGACCCGGGGGGACGTGATGGCTGACAACGGGAGTGACCATTCGGGTGCCGGCGGGAGCGATGCGAGCGCGCCGCGCGTCGGATTCATCGGTCTCGGGAACATGGGATGGCCGATGGCGGCCCACGTCGCAGCCGCCGGGCTGCCACTGCGAGTCCACAACCGGACCCGCAGCAAGGCGGAGGCGTTCGTCGAGCACGTCGGGGGCGACGTGCGGATCTGCGAGACGCCGGCGGAGGCAGCGGCGGGCAGCGACGCGGTGCTGAGCATCGTGTCGGACGACGCGGCCGCCACGGAGGTGTTCACGGGGCCGGACGGCGTCGCCGCCGGCATCGCACCGGGAGCCGTCGGCGTGGAAATGAGCACCATCAGCCCGGGTTGCGTCCGCCGCCTCGCCGGAGTGATGGAATCCGTCGGCGCCTCACTGGTGGACGCCCCGGCAGGCGGCAGCGTCTCGACCGCGGAAGCAGGCGTGCTCCTCATGATCGCCGGCGGCGGCGCCACCGCCGTCGAGCAGGCCCGGCCGGCCCTCGAGCCCTTCAGCGGCAGGATCGCCCACGTCGGCGGCCAGGGATCGGGCGCAGCCATGAAACTGGCCCTCAACACGCTGGTGCACGGGCTCGTGAACAGCGTCGCCGAGGGGCTCGTGCTTGCCGAAGGGGCCGGGATCGACCGCGAGGTGGCCTACGACGTGTTCGCCGCCAGCCCGCTGGGCTCACCGTTCTTCCAGTACCGCCGCGACTGGTACGAGCGCCCCGGCACCCAGCCCGCCATCTTCCGCTTGGACCTGGCGATCAAGGACCTCCGCCTGGCACTGGACCTGGCCGCCGAGGTTGGACTGGACCTGCCGCAGATCGCCAGCAACCACGGCGCGCTGCAGGCCGCCTCGGCGGCAGGCTTCGGTGACTATGACGTCGCCGGCGTGGCCGAGTCGCTGCGCGGCAAGCGCCGCAGCGCCGACTGAGCCCCCGGAGGCCGCGCCGCCAGCGCGGTCACCGGGTGGCTAGGAACCTGCCGCGCCGTCGAGGCCGAAGGCGTCGTGCAGGACCGCGACGGCCTTGACGACGTCGTCCTCCCGGACAACGCAGGAGATCCGGATGGCCGACGTGGAGATCATCTCGATGTTGACACGGCCGGCGCCGAGGGTCTCGAACATGGTGGCAGCCACGCCCGGATTGGTCTTCATCCCGGCGCCGACGAGACTCACCCGCCCGATGCCCTCGTCGGAAGTGACCGCGCCCGCCCCGATCTCGTCCGCCAGTCCCTGTGCCACCGCGCGACCGGCATCGAGCTGTCCCCGCGGCACGGTGAAGGAGATGTCGGTCACGCCGTCCTCGGAGACGTTCTGCACGATCATGTCCACGTTCACATCCAACTCGGCGAGGCGCCGGAACAACGTCCCGGCGATGCCGGGCCGATCGGGCACGCCGGGCACGGTGATCTTCGCCTCGGAAGTGTCGTGGGTGACAGCGGAAACGATGGCCTGCTCCATGGTGGGATCCTCCTCGCCGATCCAGGTGCCCGGCTCCCAGGTGAACGCCGAGCGCACATGCAGCCGCACGCGCCGGGCGCGGGCCACCTCGACGGACCGCATGGCCGGCTTCGGGCAGCCGGTCGCGGTCATCTCCAGCATCTCGTCGTAGGACAGCCTCTCGATGCGCCGAGCCCCGGGGACCACCCGAGGGTCGGCGGTGAACACTCCGGAGACGTCGGTGTACAACTCGCAGGCGTCGGCACCGAGCACGTGCGCCAGCGCCACCGCGGTGGTGTCCGAGCCGCCGCGGCCCAGGAAGGTCTCGTCGCGGTCGGTGGAGACTCCCTGGGAGCCGGCCACGACCGGCACCCGCCCGGCGGCGATGGCGACGCTGACGCGCTCGGGCCGGATCTCCAGGATGCGGGCGTTCCGGTGCGTGGTGTCGGTGAGGAACCCCGCCTGGCTGCCCGTCAACGACTCGGCGGGCACACCGCGATCGGCCAGGGCCATGCACATCAGCGCCGTGGCCTTGCGCTCGCCCGCGGTGATCAGCATGTCCATCTCGCGCCCGGGCTGCCGGTCGGCGACCGCCGAGGCCAGGCGCAACAACTCATCGGTCTCGCTGCCCATGGCACTCACCACCAGCACGACGTCATCGCCCTGCAGGCGCCTGAAGCGGACCTGCTCGGCGATATCGCGCATCCGGTCGGGCGTCGCCACGGACGTGCCGCCGAACTTCTGAACCAGGAGAGCCATAGCAGTCACGGTAACGCCGCCCGCCGCCACTCTGCGCCCGCGCGGCCGGTAGTTTTCTAAGCCATGGGAACAGAGAAGCGTGCCCGCCAGAAGGCCGGGACGCTGGCGCGCCGCGAGGCGGCGCAGCAGGCCGCGGCGCGAGCCAAGCGCAGGCGCACGATCACGAGGGTCGCCGTCGTGGCGTTGGCCGTCCTGGGGATCTTCCTCGGCCTCACCCTCACCGGCCGGGAGGACGAACCCGAGGGGACCGCCCCGCCGCCGCCGGTGGGCGCCGAGGTCGTCGCCGAGGCCGACGACACAGCCGACAGCGACGGCGCCCTCAGCGACGACATGATCGGCGAGGCCCCCATCGGCACGACGACGGTTCCTGCCACCGTCGCCGATGAGGACGCAGCGACTGAGACCGAGACGGCCGGCGACGACGCGACCGCCGAGGAGGACACCGGCGAGGAGGCGGCGGCAACTCCGGAGACAACTCCGGGCGACGGCCCGGACTACGTGTCGTACACCGCCGAGGATTACGGCGCCGGGCCGTGCGGTCCCCCCGAAGGGGTCGCCGAACCGGTGCTGGACTTCGATGGCGCACCGATGCTGTGCATCGACACCTCCGTGCCGCACACCGCCACCTTCGACACCTCCCGGGGCGTGGTGCGAGTGGCGCTGGACGTGGCCAACACGCCGGGCACGGTCAACAGCTTCGTGAACCTGGCGCGCTTCGGCTACTACGACGACACCCTCGTCCACCGCAGCGCGCCGAGCATCGGCATCCTGCAGGGTGGTTCGCCCCACACCGACACCGCCGCCGACCCCGGGCCCGGCTACACGCTCTGGGACGAGGGAACCGGCTTCACCTACCGGCCCGGCCAGCTGGTCATGGCCCGTCGCAACGAGCCCAACAGCGCCGGCGCGCAGTACTTCTTCACGGTCACCGAAGACGCCAGCCTGCTCGACGGACAGGGCACCTACGTGGTCTTCGGTGAGGTCATCGAGGGGCTCGACGTGCTCAGCGACATCCTCGCAAGCCACGTCGACGAACCCGACAATCCCCTCGGCGGCTCCCCGGACCCGCCGGTGACGGTCAACACTCTGACCATCGAAGTCGGCTGAACGGCCCGCTCGGAGCTTGCCGGCATCCACCGGCAGCGCCGATCGAGCCGATCGGCAATGGCTTTCCGGCCTGCGCCGGGATGACAAAGAACCCGTGACCGGCGCCCCGCCGGAAGTCCCCGCTTCTCCGGCTCAGGACGCCGGGTCCGTCGAACCGACCCGTGTCCCGTCCCGGTACAGGACCACCTCGCCTGAGGTCTCCCAGGAGCCGTCGGGTCTGTGTATCAGGGCACTGCGCTCGTTCACGGCGGCCACGAGCAGGCCGGGCGGCGCCAGTTGGACGGTACGGGAGATCCGCTCCGCCGACAGGGTGTCGGCACGGGAGATCATGGCCAACTCGTCGGTGAGTCCAAGGCCCAGCGTGAAGGCGCCGCCGCGGACGTCCACCATGTGATCGCACAGCACGTTTCCGCCCGCACCCGCGCCTGCCACGGTGGCCCCGCCTGCGTAGGCCCCCGCGAGGGCCTCCCAGACGGCGGTGCGCAGCAGCGCAGAGCGGGCGTGCAGGGGCGACCCCCCGGTGAGATAGATCATGGCGGCCCCCGCCACCGCGGCCGCCGCCTCCGGGTCGTCGGCGTCGGCCCGCCGGTAGACGTCGAGCCAGCGGCAGCCGGCCCCGAGCGACCCGAACCATTCCTCGGCACGCGCCCGCAGCTTGGCGGGATTCTCATAGGCCGTGGCGGTCGGCAACACCACGACCTCCGGCGCGCCGCACTCCGCCAGCAGGACGGCGTCGAAGTCGCAGCCTGCGGAGAACTCGCCACCCCCCACGAACGCCAGGGTTCCCCGACTCACGGCGACGCTCCTGAAGCGCCCGGATCAGCGTGGGGGGCAAGCCGATGCGGATCGGGACGGGCGGCACCGACGACCACTCGCAACAGACCCCGGGGGCCTCCCCGCAGCGGGCGCCTCTCCAAGGAGGTCACTTCGAAGCCACCCGCCCAGAGCGTCGCGGTGACATGGCACGCCATCGACATACCCCAGCGGCGCCGGGCAAGGCCATCCAGACGCCGGCGCCAGCGGCGGGCGTCGCCATCGAGTTCCACGAACAGCAGCCGGCCGTCGGAGGCCACGAGCGGTCGCAGCATCGCCACGAGCGTCTCCAGGCACGGAGCGGCCGCCATGGCCCCGAACGAGCAGACCACATCGAACGGTTCATCGCCCCTGGTGCCCAACGACTGCGGCGGGGCCACCACCAGCTCGCGGACCGACTCGTAGGCGAAGCCGCCGGCCAGCGGGCCGCGGATGTCCAGAACCCGCCCGGTGGCCCGGCGCTGCATGTCAAGCACCTCGGGGCGCAGCAGGCGCCGGAGCTTCCCGCTGCCGCCGGCCAACCGCATGTTCGAGCCGGGATCGGCCACCGCCCAAGCCCGCTCCCCCGATGGCCCGACGTCCTCGGGCATCGCCGGGCGGACGCTCAGCGCCACCAGCGGCCGGCGAACCGCCACCCGGACCGGACCGGAGCCGCACGGCGTGCCTCCGGTCGCTGCAGCAGCAGCCGGACCGCGGCAACGATCGCCGCAACCTCGTCGTCGTCGGGCGGCGGTGTCACCGTGAGGATCGGCCCAGCGGCGTCGCTCGGGTTGCTCACAGCGGGATGACGCCGTGCTTTCGGCGGGGGCGCTCGGCGCGCTTCGAACGCAGCGCGTCGAAACCGGCGATCACCTTCCGCCTGGTGTCAGCCGGGTCGATGACGTCGTCGATGTACCCGCGCTCTGCGGCGACGTACGGGTTTGCATAGCGCTCGATGTAGTCCTCCACCAACTCGTCACGGCGGGCCTCGGGGTTCTCGCTGTCGGCCAGCTCGCGCCGGTGGAGGATCTCCACCGCGCCCTGCGGTCCCATGACCGCCAGCTCCGCCGACGGCCACGCGAAGCACAGATCCGAGCCCACGGACTTGGAGTCCATGACGACGTAGGCGCCTCCGTAGGCCTTGCGTGTCACGACCGAGATGCGCGGCACCGTCGCCTCGCAGTAGGCGTACAGCAACTTGGCACCGTGGCGGATGATGCCGCCGTACTCCTGATCGACGCCCGGCAGGAACCCCGGCACGTCCACGAGCGTCAACAGCGGAATGCCGAAAGCGTCACAGGTGCGGACGAACCGCGCCGCTTTGGAGGACGACTCGATGTCCAGGACCCCGGCCAGCACCCGGGGCTGATTGCCCACGACACCGACGGTGTGCCCGTCGAGACGGCCGAATGTGCAGACGATGCTCTGCGCCCAGTGAGGGAAGTACTCCAGGTACTCGCCGTCGTCCAGCACCGAGGCGACCACATCTCGCATCTCGTAGGGCAGGCTGGAACTCTCGGGCAGGACGGTGCGCAGTTCGGGGCAGCTGCGGTCCGGCGAGTCGAGGGGTTCGTAGTGCGGGGGATGCTCGAGGTAGTTGGAGGGGAGGAAGCTCAGCAGTTCCTTCACCGCGTCGAGGGTGTCGTGCTCGCTGTCGCGCACGAAGGTCGCCACGCCCGACTTGGTCGCGTGGCTGCGGGCCCCGCCGAGGTCCTCGAGGGAGACCTCCTCGCCGGTCACGGTGCGCACCACGTCGGGGCCAGTGATGAACATGTGCGACTTCTCGCGCACCATGAAGATGAAGTCCGTGATCGCCGGGCTGTAGACCGCGCCGCCCGCGCACGGACCGAGGACGACCGATATCTGCGGCACCACCCCCGAGGCGCGCACGTTGCGCGAGAAGATGCCTCCGTAGGAGTCGAGGCTCACGACCCCCTCCTGGATACGCGCTCCGGCGCCGTCGTTCAGACCGATCACCGGCGCCCCGGTGGTGACGGCAAGGTCCATGACCTTGTGAATCTTTGCGGCGAACACCTCGCCCAAGGCGCCTCCGAAGACGGTGAAGTCCTGAGCGAAGACGAACACCTTGCGGCCGTCGACGGTGCCCCAACCCGTCACGACGCCGTCTGTGTAGGGCCGCTCGGCGAGCCCGCTCTCGGTGGCCCGGTGCCGGGCCAGCATGTCGAGTTCATGGAAAGAGCCAGGGTCCAGCAGGTAGTCGATGCGCTCTCGGGCAAGCAGCTTGCCCTTGGCGTGCTGGCGCTCCACCGCCCGCTCGGGACCGGCGTGGGTGGCCTGTTCCTTGCGCTTGGCGAGTTCGGCGAGGCGTTCGGCCATGGAATGATCGGCCATAGGCATCGAAGCGTACAGGAGCATCTCAAGCCACCCCGCCACCGAGTCACGCACCGGTGGCGGCTGCATTGGGCGACCAGACCCTCACCGGCGACGAAGCCCTCGCGCAGCCGCACTGGTCGCCATAGCGACTCGAGAGGCGCCGGTCCCCAACAGCGCACATCTCGTCGGGCTGCGCTTGCAAGCAGTCCATCCGGGGCGACGGCAGATCCCTAGAATCGGCAAGAGATCGCTGACACAGCGCACGAGTACCCTCGATTTCGCAGGGTACGGGCGACCGTAGGGCACGAGTAACCCGAGCGACGCACCCAGACCCAAGTCCCGACGAACCGCGAAGATCGAGTACGTCTGAAGACACCGCCACGGACATTGCCAGCGACGCTGGTTCAGCCCTAGACGTTGCGCTCGCCGAGCTTGATGCGAACGCCCGGCAGCAAACCGACGGCCGATGGCTCGAACTCCTGACTGCGGAGGTGGCGCCGCACATCCGTGACTGGCACGTGGACGGTTGTTGGCGCTGGGAGGACTGGCCCGACCGCGACGAGGTGATGCCCGAAGGCACACCCGAGGTGGATGTCGGCATTGACCTCGTCGCTCGCCGCCGCGACGACGGCGGGTGGATCGCGATTCAGGTCAAGGCTCGCAGGCTCAATCCGGTCGGCGAGGGCGAGCGGGTCACCTCGGGTGAGTTGGACAAGTTCCTGTCCGCTGCCGCGAATCCTGCCGTTTGGGCCGAACGCTGGCTGGCGGTCAACGGCGCCGTCCCGCTGGGCGGGCATTCACCGGGCAAGGTCAGCATGTCGGGCGCTCCGGTGCAGGTCGTGAATGTCGCACAGGCCGTCCAGTCGCAGTGCACCGCCCTGGCTGCCGGCATGGAAACCGATGCGTGCCCGCACTGCGAGGCCGGCACGGGCGGTTCCCCGGCGGACACGGAGGAGCCGCCGACGCAAACGCGCTCATGTATGCAGCGAGAAGCGGTGAGGACGGCGGTCGAACGTCTCCGCGCCAACGAGCAGGCCGATGAGAAGAACATCCCGCGAGGCGAGGCGCGTGGCCGCATTGTTTTGCCGTGCGGCACCGGCAAGACACGCATCGCGCTGCGGATCACGGAAGAACTGACCTATCCCGGTGAGTTGTCGGTGGTCCTGTGCCCTTCGATTGCGCTGGTTGCACAGATCCGCCGCGAGTTTCTGCAGCACGCCCGAAGGCCGATGCGGGTGATGGCGGTGTGCTCCGACCAAGGCGTCGCCGCTGACGAGGAGAAGGTCGCCAACGACGACGACGCCACACTCGACAGGGGCTTGGCGACGACCGAGGAGATCAAGGGATGTCCGGTCACCACCGATGCCGACGAGATCGGCAATTGGATACGGCAGCGGCGCAACGGCGCGTGCAGCGGCTCGGTGAGCGTGGTCTTCGGCACCTACCAGTCCGCGCGGCGCATCTCGGAAGGCATCGCGAAGGCTGAGGCCTCGGACGCATTCAAGGTTCTGGTCTGCGACGAAGCGCACCGCACCGCGGGAGTGCGCCGCCGCAAGCGCAGCACCGCCGCGGAGGACAGGCTGCGGGAGTTCACGCTGTGCCATGACCGCGAAGCCTTCCCGGCGACGTACCGCGTCTACCAGACCGCGACGCCGCGCATCTACGGAGACAGTGCTTTGGCAGAGGCGTCGGGCCGCGCCGACCGAGCCGACTTCGTGCTGCGTCAGATGGACGATCCGGAGATCTTCGGAGTCGAGCTGTACCGGCGTTCCTACGCCGATGCGGTTCGCAATGGCTGGCTGTCGGACTATCGGATCATCGCCATGGCCGTCGGAGGGCAGGAGGCCACCGACATCGCCAACGAACTCGTCCGCGAAGCCGACGAACAGGCGGCCCTCGACGCCGAGGCGGTGCGGGCCGCGGCCGGGCGCGGGCACCGGGTCAAAGCGCCTGGCCGCCGAGCCGGTCGGCTGCCGAGCACCGGCGACTACCTCAAGGGGATGGCGTTCGCGCTGGTGATGGGCGGCGCGGCCCGCGCGTCGGACGGAGGCCGCGTGCTGCTTCGGTCCTGTATCGGGTTCCTGAACACGATTGCCCGCAGCAAGGCGATGACATCGGTTCTGCAATCCGCGGCGGTGCGGGAATGGGTCGCCAAGCGGGCTGACGACGCCGCATCCGAGTACCGGCTGGAGCACCTCGACGCATCTTCGCCGGTGGCAGGCCGCGACGAAGCCAAACGGAGGCTCGCCGCCGCCACATCTGAGGAGCCACACGGTGTCCTGAACGTCGGGATCTTCGGGGAGGGCACCGACTCTCCATCGCTCTCGGCGGTCGCGTTCCTGGAGCCGCGCAAGTCGCCGATCGACGTGGTGCAGGCCGTCGGCCGAGCGATGCGACGCGCCGAGGGCAAGGCTCTCGGCTACATCGTCGTGCCGGTAGTCATCCCGCCGGGCGTGGACGCCGAACGCCACCTCGCCATCAGCGACAAGCACGAGGGCTGGCGGGAACTCGGGGACATTCTCCAGGCACTACGAGCGCACGACAAGCGCATCGAGGACGCTCTGCCGGAGATGTTGACCATTCAGCTTCCCCCTGAGCCTCCGCCGCAACTGGAGTTGAGGACCGCCGTCGCGGTCGGCAGGCCGGACAGGACGAGATTGGAATACGCGGTCGTGACCGGCAGCCGAGACCGGGCCGAGGACACCGCCCGTGCTGCGGTGCGAGAAGACCGCCCTCTGCTGGACTACGACAACACCGAGCCATTCGACGAAGCACGATGGCAGGCACTCAAGGACGAGCCGACGTCGCTGATCGTCCACGTGAAACGACCCGATGGCAGTACCGCGACCCGCGAGGACTCGGTGGTTCGCCACAAGCCCAAGCCGAACCAGCAACAGGGTCACGTCAATCCAAGGCAGACGAAGCGGCGCGCCGGTCAGGTAGCCCAGGGCAAGCGGGGGCGCGAGTTGCCCGACCCCGCCGAACGCGCCCGTCGGCGAGCCGAACGCGATGCCCAGAGGCAGGCCGCGTTCGAAGGCCACGTCCAGGGTGTTCTGCTCGACCTGTCAGAACAGCTGGGCGGACACGTCGCGATGCACTTGCTGGAGAAGTCCGGCCTCACCGGCAACAAGGTCAAGCGCGACCTGAACCTGCTGGCCGACGCCGTGAACGAGGCCGCGCGGCACCTGCACGACGAGGCGGGTCTCGCTGCTGAGACGGACGCTCACTTCGGCCTCGACCGCCTGGCCGCGCCGAAGCAGGGGAAACCGCGCGCCGACGGCGCGACCGTCGCAGCGCTGCTATGGATGAATGCCGCGATGCTGCATCAGCGCATCCATGCGGGCGGCTGGCTGGGCCGGAGGGGAATAGACCCGCTCGCCGACATCAAGTCCTCGCCCGAACCCGAGCAAGGGTTCGGCGACTCGTGGAACTCCATAGCCCGACAGGACTTCCTCCCGGTCATCGAACCGGCGACCCTGGCGCTGACGGCGGCGCGGCGAACCGGAGCCTTCCCGATACTTGACAGCAAGGGCGTGGACGTCCAGCAGACGATCGAGGGCGCGCCCGACGAGCACTGGGTCTGGGAGGGGAACGGCCCCGCGCCCATCCTGTCCAAGGCTGGGCACCTGTTCCTCACCACTGGCCAATGGATGCCAGCCACCCGATTGACGGCGCTGGCCACTACCGAGGCGCATGTCGGAAGGGGCTGGCGTCCGGTCACGGGAGCAACCCTCCGACAGGCGCAAGCACTGGCGGTATTCGTCAACTCCACGGTCGGACGGATGGTGCTGATGCGCCTCGGTGGGCGCTTCCTGCACTTCCCCAACTACAACACCGCTGCGGTCAACGCCCTGCCCATCCCCAACATCAGCGACCGCGCGTGTACGGAGCCTCTCGCCGACTGTTCGGAGGCCACTCGAGGCGAGGTCGTGCCGCAGTTCTGAGACGGCTACACCGAGGTGCGACGCCGTTGGGACGCTGCGGTTTGCGACGCGCTGGCATGGGATATCGACGAGATCACAAGACTGGGTGAGATGCTCGCACGCGAGCCTCGTGTCAGGGGTGTCGCGTACGGGCAGTGGAAGGCATAGCTGAAACTCGCCGCCATCCGATCCGCGGTCCGCACGACTGTGGGATCGAGCCCGGCTGAGCCGGCTCCGCACCGACCAGACCCAGTTATGCCGCCGAGCGCCAGGGAGTCGCTGTAAGGGAGTCAGGTCAGTCGGTCCGGCGACCGATACCGGTTTGGCGCGTCAGCGGCGAGCCTTGACTTCTTCGGAAAGGAGATCTGGCTCGGACAGTCCAACCCTGCTTCTACCGATATCAGCAGCACCGCTATATCTTTTTGTCGATTTCACGAACGTGTGTTGACACTGCCGCAGGGACTTGCTAGGGTGCGCGGCGTGATCGTCCGGTTCTTCGCCAGTTGCCTCGTCGAACTGCTACGGCCCGACATCGCGACGGCGGCGCAGCGAGCGCTGCAAGGCGCCGGCCACGAACCCGAAGCGCTGGTGGGCGCCACCTGCTGCGGACAGCCCGCCTACAACGCCGGCTACGGGGCCGAGGCGCGGCGCGTGGCCCGGCGCACGCTGCGTGCCCTCGGCGACGACGACAGACCTTGCGTCGTTGCCTCCGGATCCTGCGCCACGATGATCGCCCACCACTGGCCGGAGTTGTTCGAGGGAACCCGCGAGGAAACAGCGGCCCGCCGGGCTGCCGGGCGCACCGTGGAACTGACGGCGTTCATGACGACCTCCGGCGACGACGCGGCGCCGGCCAGCGGCACCGGTCACGACGATCACGCCGGCGGCCCGGATGGTTCACGCCCCGGAGGGCGCGCTGCGGTCATCGTGCACGATTCGTGCCATGCGTTGCGCGAGCTCGGTGCGGGCGCGACGGTCAGGAGGGCTCTCGCCGACGCCGGACACCCCACACGGAGCGCCGAGGGAAGCGAGCGATGCTGCGGGTTCGGCGGCTCGTTCTCGGTCAAGCTGCCCGCCGTGTCGGTGGCCATGGCCGACGAGAAGCTGGACAGTTTCGTCGCAACCGGGTGCGAGCAGGTGACGAGCTGTGACCTCTCGTGCCTGCTGCATCTGCAGGGCCGGGCCCGCCGCCGCGGCTTGGAGCTGCGTTTCGATCACGTGGCCACACTGCTGGACCGCGAGACGTGAGCGCCCGGCAACCGCGCGACCCACGCCGCGCCGAAGCCCCTGCCGCGTGAGCGCTCCCACCGCCACCCCGGTCAGCTTCAGCGGTCGAGCCGGGCGCGCCCTCGGCGACGAGCGCATGCGGGCGGCGATCGCCCGCGGCACGGGCCTCATGCTGGAACGGCGCCACGAGGCCATCTCCGCACTGGCCAACGCCGACGAACTACGCGACGCCGCCTCCGCCATCCGGGCGGAGGCCCTGCGGCGCCTTCCCGAACTCCTCGAGCAATGGTCGGACAACCTGACCGCCCGCGGCGGGCAGGTGCACTGGGCCGGTGACGCCGACGAGGCCACCGCCATCATCGCCGAGATCGTCAACCGGCGCGGTGGCGAGGTCATCGCCAAGGGCAAGTCCATGATCTCCGAGGAGATCCACCTGAACGCGGTCCTGGAGCAGGCCGGCGCCGACGTCGTGGAGACCGACCTGGGGGAGTTCATCCAGCAACTGGCCGGCGAACCCCCCTCGCACATCGTGGCACCGGCAATGCACAAGGATCGCTTCGAGGTCGCCGACCTGCTCAGCGCCGATCGGGGAGCGCCGGTCAGCCCCGAGATCAAGGCCGAGGCGGCCTATGCCCGGCGACGTCTCCGGCAGGCCTTCCTGGACGCCGGCGTGGGGATCACCGGCGTGAACTTCGCCGTCGCCTCGGTCGGCTCGATCTGCCTCGTCGAGAACGAGGGCAACGGGCGCATGTGCTCCAGCCTGCCGCCCACCCACATCGCCCTCATGGGACTCGAGCGCATCGTGGCGGACTTCGCCGAACTGGACGTGATGCTGAACCTGCTCGCCCGCTCCGCGACCGGCCAGGCACTGACGGTCTACACGAACATCATCACCGGCCCGCGGCGTCCCGGCGAGATCGACGGTCCCGAGGAGTTGCACGTCGTGGTGCTGGACGGTGGGCGCAGCGCAGCGCTGGGTACCGAGTTCTCGTCGGCGCTGCACTGCATCCGCTGCGGCGCCTGCCTGAACGTCTGCCCGGTCTACCGGCAGGTCGGCGGCCACGCCTACGACTCGGTCTACAGCGGGCCCATCGGCGCCGTGCTCACCCCGTTGCTGAGACCCGACGACCCGGCGGCTCGCGAGCTCTCGGAGGCCTCGTCGCTGTGCGGCGCCTGCACTGAGATCTGCCCGGTGCGCATCCCGCTGCACGACCTGCTGCTGCACCTGCGCCACCGGGATGCCCGGGCCGACGCCTCCCGGTTGCGGCGGGCGGGCTTCTGGTTGTGGTCTCAGGCGTGGTCGAGGCGCTGGACCTTCCGGATCATGGTGCTCGCCGCCCGGGCGGGCTTGCCGCTGCTGCGCCGGATGCGCCACCTGCCCGACGTCGGCTGGCTGGGAGCCTGGCGGCGCGGGCGGGAGTTGCCGTGAGCCTCCCGGGCAATCGACCGCCGATCCACAAGGCCTCGGGGGCGGGGGGCAGGAGGCTCCGCGCGCAGTTTCTCTGTCTGAGCACGGAGGCTCCTGCCCCCCGCCCCCACAACACAGGCACGACCTCCCCGGTCGCCAGAACCATGTGCGGCCCACAGCGATGACCGACGGGGGCGGAGGCACGCCGCGAGGCGAGTTCCTGGCGCGACTCGGGTCCGGCGCGCCCCGCGGTGCGGACACCGGCGAACCGCCGCCGACGCCGGCCGCTCGGTTCACAACCTCCCGCAGCGGCCCGGACGGGTTCATGGAGTCCTGGACGGCTCTCGGCGGAACCGCCGAACGGATCCCCGGCGAGGAACTGCCGGAAGCGGTCGCCGCCTACGCCGCTCGCCACGACGGGCCGTTGCTGGCCGCCGCCGGGCTCGGCGTCGGCGCTGATCTGCTCTGGCCGGACTGCGGGTCACAGGCCGCGGCAGGGGCCGCCGTCGGTGTGGTGCGGGCCGTCGCCGCCGCGGCGCAGACCGGCACCGTGCTGCTGCGAGCCGGCGACAACGGTGGGCGGGCGGCCAGCCTGCTGCCCCCGGCCTGCATCTTCGTGATCGAAGCCGGCACCGTCGTCGACACCCTGGGCGACTACCTGCGCAGCGTCGAGGATCCTCCGAGCCAGCTGGTGGCCGTCACCGGGCCGTCCCGCTCGGCCGACATCGAGAGCACGCTGGTCATCGGCGTCCATGGACCGGGGGAAGTACACGCCATACTCACCGGGTGACGGAGCGCCCCACATCCGAGCGCCTCTTCACGCCGGCGTTCGCGGCGCTGCTGCTGGCCTGCGTGTGGTACTTCCTCGTGACGGGGATGATGTTCGAGGCGATCCCGCGGTTCGTCTCGACCACTCTGGGGGGACAGGACTGGGGTGTCGGCGTCGCCATGGGGATCGCCGGACTGGCGGCCGCGCTGCTGCGGCTCCCCGCGGGGCGACTCACCGATCTCAAGGGGCGCCGGTGGGTGCTGGTCCTGGGCTCGGCGGTGGCGGGCGCCAGCATGCTGGGCCTCCTGGCCGCCCGGAGCATCAGCGCCGTCGTCGGGTTCCGCCTGCTGACCGGCCTCGCCGAAGCCGCCTACTTCGTCGCCGCGGCGACGGCGCTGCAGGATCTCGCCCCCGCCGGCCGCCGCGGGGAGGCCACGTCGTACTTCTCCGGGGTGGCGTACGTGGGCTTCGCCCTCGGCCCCGTACTCGCCGAATGGCTCATCAAGCGTTACTCCTTCGACGTGGTCTGGCTGCTCGCGGCCGGGCTGAGCCTGATCGCCGCGGTGCTTTCGCTGCGGGTCCCGCAGAACCGCAGCAGCGTCCTACCCGACGGGCGCTTCTGGCCGAAGCCGCTGCTTCACCCCGCGGCGCGGGCCCCGGGCGCGGTCCTGCTGATCGGACTGATGGGCTTCGCCAGCTTCGTGACGTTCGCGGCCTTGTGGGCGACCGACGTGGGAATCGCACGGGCCGGCGACGTGTTCATGCTGCTGGCGGCGACCGTGCTGACCGTACGGGTGCTCACCGCACGAGTGGTCGACAGGATCGGCGCCCGCGCCACCGCCACCGTCGCTCTGAGCGCCTCGGCGGCCGGGCTTGCGGTCATGGCTCTCTGGCAGGCCCCCGCCGGGGTCTACCTCGGCACGGTCGTCCTGGCGGTGGGGCAGGGCTTCATGTTCCCTGCGCTGTTCACGCTGGTCATCCTGGCGGCGCCGGAGACCGAGCGGGGTCAGGCCGTCGGGGCGTTCAGCATCTCCTTCGACCTGGCCTTCGGCCTCGGCGGCGTCCTAGCGGGGACCGTCGCCAACTGGCTCGGCGGGATCCCGGCGGCCTTCTGGTTCGGCGCCTCGGCGTGCGGGCTGGCACTGGTGGTCGCCCGCGCCATCATCCCGGCGCCCCGGAGCCCGCGGGACAGCAACCCGCCGCCGACCGAGGGTGGGGATGCCGGGGGTGCCGTAGGCGGCCATTCCAAGGCCGCCGGAGCGCCACCGGTAGCCCCGCCCGGACACCCGGACACCACTGGATTCCGGCCCGCGCCGGAATGACGAGTTGGGCGCAGGGCCTCAGAGAATCTTGATCTCGATGTCGACCCCGGCGGGAAGGTCGATGCGCTGCAACGAGTCCACCGTCTTGGCCGAGGAGTTCACGATGTCCAACAGCCGCTTGTGAATACGCATCTCGAAGTGCTCGCGGCTGTCCTTGTCCTTGTGGGGTGAGCGGATCACGGTGACGCGGTGCCGCTCGGTGGGCAGCGGCACCGGCCCGCGCACGTCGGCCTGGGTTCGCTTCACGGTCTGCACGATCTTGCGCGCCGACTGATCCACGACCTCGTGGTCGTACGCCTTGAGGCGGATCCGGATCTTCTGCCCCGTGGCCACGGCGGGCTACTTCAGGATCTTGGTGACGGCGCCGGCGCCGACGGTTCGCCCACCCTCGCGGATGGCGAAGCGCAGACCCTCGTCCATGGCGATGGGGGCGATCAGCTCGACGGTCATCTGGGTGTTGTCGCCCGGCATGCACATCTCGATGCCCTCGGGCAGCGCGATGGAACCGGTGACGTCGGTGGTGCGGAAGTAGAACTGCGGCCGGTAGCCGTCGAAGAACGGCTTGTGGCGCCCACCCTCGGCCTTCGTCAGCACGTAGACCTCGGCCTCGAAGTGGGTGTGCGGGGTGATGGAGCCGGGCGCGGCCAGCACCTGGCCCCGCTGCACCTCGTCCTTGGCGACGCCGCGCAACAGCGCGCCGATGTTGTCACCGGCGCGACCCTCGTCGAGGATCTTCCGGAACATCTCCACACCGGTGCACACCGTCTTGCGGGTCTCCTTGATGCCGACGATCTCGACGTTGTCGCCGGTGTTCACGATGCCCTGCTCGACCCGGCCGGTGACCACCGTGCCGCGGCCCGTGATCGAGAACACGTCCTCGATGGGCAGCAGGAACGGCTTGTCGACGTCGCGGGCCGGCTCGGGCACGTAGCTGTCGACCTGCTCCATGAGTGCCACGACCTGATCGGCGGCCTCGGTGTCGCCATCCAGTGCCTTGAGCGCCGAGACCGGCATGACCGGCGTGTCGTCGCCGGGGAACCCGTACTCGTCCAGCAGCTCGCGCACCTCGAGCTCGACGAGCTCCAGCAGCTCAGGGTCGTCGACGGCGTCCACCTTGTTGAGCGCCACCAGGATGCGCGGCACGCCGACCTGCCGGGCCAGCAGCACGTGCTCGCGGGTCTGCGGCATGGGCCCGTCGGCGGCGGAGACCACCAGGATCGCCCCGTCCACCTGCGCGGCACCGGTGATCATGTTCTTGATGTAGTCCGCGTGGCCGGGCATGTCGACGTGGGCGTAGTGCCGGTTGGGCGTCTCGTACTCCACGTGAGCGACGTTGATGGTGATGCCCCGCTCGCGCTCCTCGGGGGCCTTGTCGATGGAGTCGAAGTCCGTGAACTGCGTCGACTCCGGATCGCGTTCGGACAGGACCCGCGTGATCGCAGCGGTCAGTGTCGTCTTGCCATGGTCGATGTGCCCCATGGTCCCCACGTTGATGTGAGGCTTCGAACGCTGGAAGACTTCCTTGGCCATTTCTCGCTCCTGATGCTCCGTTTCGATTGTGGTTCTGTTCGGTTCGTTTGCAGGCGGTTGTGTTGCGAATTCGCGCGACCCGGCCGCGCGGCTCGTTCCGGCGGTGCGCTCGCGGCGGCAGTCGGATCTTCGGTTGGTCAGACGCCGCGCACGCGGGAGATAATCGTCTCCTGCACCGACACGGGCACCTGCTGGTACGAGTCGAACTGCATGGTGTAGGTAGCCCGACCCTGAGTGCGCGAACGCAGGTCGGTAGCGTATCCGAACATCTCTGCAAGCGGCACCGTGGCGTTGACGACTTGATTGGCGCTGCGCTGCTCGGTCGCCAGCACCCGCCCGCGGCGGCTGTTGATGTCGCCCACGACATCGCCCAGGAAGCGTTCGGGCACCACCACCTCTGTTGCCATGACCGGCTCGAGCAGGACCGGCGAAGCCTTGTGGGCAGCCTCCCGGAACCAGGCCACCGCCGCGATCTTGAAGGCCATCTCCGAGGAGTCCACATCGTGGTACTTGCCGTCGTTCAGGATGACGCGGACCCCGACGGTGGCGAAACCCGCCAGGACGCCGGTGGTGAGAGCCTCGCGGATACCCGCCTCCACGGACGGGACGTACTCCTTCGGGATCGCCCCGCCACTCACCTCGTTCACGAACTCGAAGTCCTCGCCTGCCCCCAGCGGCTCGATCGAGGCACAGATGACGGCGAACTGACCGAGACCGCCGGTCTGCTTGCGATGCATGTAGGTGTGCTCGAGCACCGGGGCGGTGAGCGTCTCCCGGTAGGCCACCTGGGGCCGGCCCACCGAGGCGTCCACCTTGAACTCCCGCAGCATTCGATCCACGATCACCTCGAGATGCAGTTCACCCATGCCGGCGATGATGGTCTGGCCGGTGTCGGTGTCGGTACGCACCCGGAACGTGGGATCCTCCTCCGCCAGCGCCTGCAGGGCCTTCGACAGGCGATCCTGGTCGGCCTTCGACTTGGGCTCGACAGCCACGTCGATCACCGACTCGGGGAAATCCAGCTGCTCCAGCAGGATCGGATGGTTCTTGGCGCAGAGCGTGTCACCGGTGCGGGTGTTCTTGAAGCCGACCCCGGCCACGATGTCCCCGGCGCCCACCTCGGCGCGGTCCAGGCGATCGTTGGCGTGCATCTCCAGCAGGCGCGAGATGCGCTCGGTGCGACCGGTCCGGCTGTTCAGGACCTGATCGCCCTTGGACACCTTGCCGCTGTAGATGCGGAAGTAAGTGAGCCGCCCCACGTGCGGATCGGACATGATCTTGAAGGCGAGGGCGGCGAACGGCTCCGCCTCGTCGGTGTCCCGCGTGAGTATCGCACCGCTGCGGGGGTGCGTTCCCTCCACCGGCGGCAGGTCCAGCGGGGACGGCAGGTAGTCCACGACGGCATCCAGCAGCGGCTGCACGCCCTTGTTCTTGAACGCCGAGCCGCAGAGCACCGGAACGAACTCCCCGGACAGGGTGCCCCGACGGATGGCCGGCCGCAGATCCTCCGCCGTGATCTCCTCCTCCGCCACGAACTTCTCCAGGATGCCGTCGTCGATGGTGCTGACCGCATCGATGATCTCGGCCCGCCGCATCTCGGCCATTTCGACCAACTCCGGCGGCACCTCCACCTCCTCCCAGGTGGCACCCAGGTCGGAGGTGTTCCAGACGAGGCCGCGCATGGTCAGCAGGTCGACCACACCGGCGAAGTCGGACTCGGAACCGATCGGCACCTGCAGCACCAGCGGGTTGCAGTCCAGCCGCTCGCGGATGCTGCCGGTGCAGAAGAAGAAATCGGCACCGGTGCGATCCAGCTTGTTGACGAAGCAGATGCGGGGCACGCCGTAGCGGTCCGCCTGGCGCCAGACGGTCTCGGTCTGCGGCTCCACGCCGGCCACGCCGTCGAAGACGGCCACGGCGCCGTCGAGCACGCGCAGCGACCGCTCGACCTCCATGGTGAAGTCCACGTGACCTGGGGTGTCGATGATATTGATGCGGCTGTCGCGCCAGATGCAATGAGTGGCGGCTGCGGTGATCGTGATGCCCCGCTCCTGCTCCTGGGCCATCCAGTCCAT
>JAPOVS010000062.1 GCA_026708055.1 bacterium
GCGCCGCGCCCGCCACCAGAACCGGCGCCAACAAACCCGGCAGCGCCACCAGCAGAACCCACCGCCGCGACCGGCGGCGGCGCGAGAGAGAACCGGCGCGCCGCCCGCCGCCGCGCCGTCGAGTCAGATCAGGCGGACAAACCGGGGGGGGGGGGGACAGAATGTGTCATCATATTTCACGAACCTTCAGTCCTCTCATGCACGGAACGGGAAGGGCATCCCCTCCATCCACGCCACGGGCGCCGGCACGCCCGCGGGACTCGAACCTGCCGCAAGCCTCCACTGGGCACTCCTCGCCGTCATCCGGTCTCCGAAGGACCACACTACACCCCCAGCGCCCCGCCCCCAAAGCCACCGCGCGCCCGAGCCCAGCGCCGCCACCGACCGCAGCACCCGCCGCCGCACCCAACCCAGCCCCGCCCCACGTCCCCACAACCGCCTACTGAAAGATCTGGGCTAGCCCTGGGCGGTCTCAATCGGTCATTGCCTCGTCAACTGGGATCTGGCCGGCGGTGACTTTGCATCGGCCTCCACTCAAGTGCTGCATCAGAGGCCGCATATATCTAGCATCAGCTTGTACACAAGGCTTGCATCAGCTAGTACGATTCGTGCTGTGGCGTACATTCGGAGATGGCTGGAGGACCGGCTGCGCGACGCACTGGCCGCATCGCCCGCGGTGCTGTTGCAGGGCTCACGGTTCATCGGCAAGACGACTCTGGCCCGGCGCCTGTCGGCGTCGGCGCTCGACATGTCGAACGAGCAGCACGTCGCCCGGCTCGAGCTGGATCCGCTGGGAATGCTGCGCCGGACCCCCAAGCCGGTGCTCGTGGACGAGTGGCAGCTGCGCCCCCAGACACTTTGGGACATCAAGTCGCTGGTGGACGCAGAGGGGGCGTCGGGGTTCATCATCGCCGGTTCGGCCGGGTACTCGCATCTGGAGGGCTTCAGCCAGTTCCCCCTGACCGGGCGCTGCGACATGCTGCGGCTCCGTCCGATGGCACAGGCCGAGCGCCGGGAACTTGCGGTCATGCCGTTGGCCGACCTTCTCTTCGGGGGCTCAGACCAGTGGGGATCGCCCGAGCGTCTGGAGCACAGCGACTATGTGAGCATCGCAGTGCAGTCCGGGTACCCGGGCCATGCCCGTCTCGCAGCCGACGAGGCCCACGACGCTCTGCGGCGCATCGCCGCAAACATCATCGAAGCCGACATCGTCAGGCACCAGACGAGGCGAGACTCCACCGCCACACGTTCGGGCCTGTCGCGGTTCATCGCCGCCTACGCATCCGCAAGCGGACGCATCGTGGACCTGCTGAGCATCGCGAAAGCCGCAGGCCTCAACGACAAGACAGCCGCCAAGTACCGCGACATGTACGACAACTCGTACCTGCTCGACGAGCTGCCGATCTGGAGGCCCACCGCCGACTCGCAGGGGTTCCGCCATCCCAAACGAGTTCTGAGCGACCCTGCAATGATGGCCCCGCTCATCGGGACCAGCCCCAGCGAGCTGACCGCAGCGCCGCAGCTGCTCGGCGGCCTGATCGAGACTTTCGTGCATGCGCAGCTCAGCGCCCAGCAGGCCGTGACCGCCGAGCCCTACGCAATCGAGTGCTATGACCTGCGGCGTTCCGGCAAAGCCCGCAGCGCCGCCGCGGCCTACCCGCTGGGAGAAATCGACTTCGTGCTCAGATCCACCAGAAGGCCCGCCGTCGCCGTCGTGGAGGTCAAAGCCCGCAACCGGGTCAAGCGCCACGACGCCGACCGGATCATCGCCCTGCGCGACGCCATCGACTCCGACCCCAGAGCAAGCCACGAGTTCACCGCGGGAGCAGTGCTCTGCTGCGGCGACATCGACCCGACCCCCATCAGCGACCGGGTCTGGGCCGCTCCACTGTCAGCACTGTGGACAACCCCCCCAAGCCCGACACCACCAACGCGTCCATCGGGATCCGAGCCTCGCGTCCCGTGAGACGGCACCCGAGGCAGCGCCCGAACTCCGCCACCGGCCCGGCGTGTCGACGACGTCATCGTCGGCCCGGCCCGCTGCGCCCGGCCAGGCCCGCGCGGTGTCAGTCGTCGTCTTTGATGGTGACCGTGGCGGTGCCCTGCGCGACGGCGGCGCCCTGGGGGTCGGTGAGGACGGCCTGGAAGGTCTCGTCGCCCTCGGCGCCGCCGTCGTTGAGGATGGCTATGTACACGTAGCGGTAGAGCAGCCGCGTGCCCGCGGTGAACGTCATCAGCCGGCCGGCGCCCGCGGCGTAGCCGCGGTAGTCGGCGCCGTCTCGGGCTGTGCCGTCTCGTGTGGACAGCCGCACCGACACCGTCCGGTCGGGGGTCTCGCTGAGATACACCATGAATCTGAGGTAGCGGCCGTTCTCGCTGATCTCCACGTCTCGCACCGACAGGGCCGGGCCCGCGGGCACAGGCGGCGGGGGCGGGTCGTCGTCGTCTTTGACGGCGACGGTGGCGGCACCCTGCGACGAGGACACGGTGTAGCCGCTGCCCGCGTCGACGGTGAGCGTGACCGACCCGTCGGGCTCGTCGGTGCTGTCGCCGACGGTGGCGACGGCGAGATTCGCGGCGCCGCCGGTTCCGACCACGACTGTGCGGGTGCCGGTCGTGGCGCCGTGGTCGCCGGCCGCGGTGACGGTGACGGTGACCGTCAGCGGCGTCTTCGGGGCCGGGCTCGCGGAGACGGTGAACGTCGCGCTCTGGCCCTCGGTGATCCCGCTGCCCGCCGTCACGCTGACCTCCAGGTCGGGGTCCGGAGGCGGGGGCGGCGGGTCGTCTTGAGGGTCGGGATCGTCGGGGGGATCAGTGTCGGGCGTGTCGGGGTCCTGGGGATCGGGCTCTCGGGGGTCGTGGTCTTGGGGCGGGTCGTCGTCGGCGACCGCGACCGTCGCGGCGCCTTGCGGGGTGGAGACGGTGTAGCCGCTGCCCGCGTTCACGGTGAGCGTGACCGACCCGTCAGCCTCGTCGGCGCCGTCGCCGGCGGTGGCGACACTGAACGCCTTGGTTCCGCTGGTGGGGATCGCCACGGTCTGCGCGCCGACCGCGGCGCCGTAGTCGCCGGTCTGGGTGACGGTCACCACCACGCTCAGCGGCGAAGACGGCGCCGGGCTGACGGAGATGGTGAAGCCGGCGGCGCCGCCCTCGGTCACGCCCGCCCCGGCGGTCACGGCGACCTGCGGCGCCGGTGTCGGCGTTGGCGGTGTGGGGGCTTTCTCGCGGCAGGCCTCGAGGCTGTCGAGCTCGGTGTAGATCTTCTGCCACAGCGCGTTGGGTCCGGCGCCCTGCCAGTTCGGCGTCTGGCGGTCGGGGCGGGCTTTGAGGTCGGCGACGGTGTAGTCGTCTTCGCCGAGCATGGTGTCACGGGCGCGCCCGAACGTGTCGACCAGGTCGGGGCGGCTGCCGTTCCAGGGGTCTTGGGTCTTGGCTTCGACTTCGGCCAGCAGGGCGGTGTCGGCGGTGCGGCACGACGGCGGGGACGGGGGGTCGTCGTCGTCGGAGACGGCGACGGTGGCGGCGGGCCTGCCCGGCGACACCGCATAGCCCCGGCCCGGGTTCACAGTCAAGGTGAGCGACCCGTCGGGCTCGTCGGTGCTGTCGCCGGCGGTGGCCACGGCGTGGGCGGCGGAGCCTCCGGCCGGGATGGTGACCGTCGCCGGGCCGGCCGCGGCGCCGAAGTCGCCGCTCTCGATGACGGTCACGGCGACGGTCAGCGGCGCCGCGGGCGCGGGGTCGGCGGTCACGGTGAACGACGCGGCGGCGCCTTCGGTGATCGCGGGGCCGGCGGCGACTGTGATCTCGGGCGCCGCCGGGGCCGCCGGGGCCGGCGCGGGGTCGTCGTCTTCGACGGTGACGGCCGCGGTGGCGCGTGCAGCCGACACGGTCCAGCCGTCGCCGGCGCCCACGGTGGCGGTGATGTCGCCTGGGGGGGTGCGGGCGTCGTCGTCGGCGGTGGCGACGGCGACGGCGGCGACGCCCGTGGTGGGGATGGTGACGGTGCGGGGGCCGGTGTGGCCTGACGCTGCCCTGCCGCCGGCGACGGTCACGGTGACGGCGAGGGGCTCGGCGGGGGCGGGCACCGCCGCGACCACGAACCCGGCGTCGCCGCCCTCGGTGACAGGGCTGCCCGACGCGCCGATGCGCAGCTCCGGCAGCGTCGCGTCATCAGACGAAGCGCCCTGCTGTTGTTGTTGGGCTGCGGCGGCGAGCTGCTCGACGACGGTGAGGATCTTGTCCCAGCGCCGGCGGGGCACGCCCGGCTCCACCGCCTCCACATGGGCCTCCAGCTCGGCGACGGTGAACCCGCCGGGCTCGCCGCGTATCGTCTTCAACGCTTTCTGCCAGTTCGCGAGCGCGCCGGCGTTGCCGGTGACGTCGCGATGCCTCGCGATCATCGACGCGATCAGCGTCTCGGCCTCAGAGGTGTCCACCGCCGGGGCCTGCTGCTGCTGGGCTGGGAGGGGGTCGTCGTCGTCGTGCACCGGCGCCTTCTCCGACGCCGGCGCGCCGAGCGTGTACCCCGACCCGGCCCGGATCGTGAGCGTGACCGAGCCGTTGGGCTCGTCGGCGCCGTCGTCGACGGTGCCGAGCCGCACCGTCACGGTGCCGGTCGTGGGGATCGCCACGGTGCGGGTCCCCGCCTCTCCCTGGGCGAGCCAGTCGCCGTCCTGGGACACCGCCACAGTCACCGCCAGCGGCGCCGCCGGGGCGGGGCCGGCGGCGACCATGAACTGCACGTCGGCGCCCTCTGTGCCGCCCGCCGACGCCACCACCGACACCTCCGGGACGGCCGCGACCGCGTCCTGGCCGCCGCTGCCGGCGGCGTCGTCGTCCGCGACGGGCTGGGCCGCCGCCGAAGGCGTGCCGAGGTGGAACCCGCCCGGCCACGCCGACTGCGACGCCAGATGCAGGGTGACGGTCCCGTCGGGCTCGTCTGTGCGGTCGTCGACGGTCGGGACCGTGTAGGTGGCCGTGCCGGACGGGCCGATGACGACGTGGCGCCACCCCAGCCAACCGGGGCTGACCCAGTCGCCGTCCTGTGTCGCCCACACCGTCGCCACCAGCGGCACCGACGGCTTCGGGTCCGCGGTCAACTCCCAAACCAGCGGCGCGCCTTCTTTGCCGCGCACGGGCGGCACGTCCTCAGCCACGAACGTCTCAGACACGGCGTAGAGGTAGCGGGAGTGGGTGTTGGGCTGGTTGACGGCGTTGGGGTGCGCGATCCGCAGCGGACCGTGGGCGGACCCCGAGGGGGCCTCCACCGACGCCAGCTGCGGGCGGTTCGTGCCGAGCTCGTGGCCGGCGCGGCCGGTGCAGTCGTGGTCGCTGCCCGTCCAGACGCCGTTGCCGATGAGCGTCTCGTCGTCGACGAGGGCGACCGCCGCCCCCGACTCGTCGCGCGCCGAGTAGCTGCCCCACGACCGGTCACAGAAATCGGCGTTGCCGTCCGCGGCCTTCGCGCCGCCCAGCCAATAGATCGGCGCGCCCGGCCCGCCCAGCATCGCATTGTCGCGGGCGTCCACCGCAGCAGTGGAGCCCACCACGCGGAACCCGCCCGAATAGCCGCGGATGGCCTGATGGCCGGCCGCGGCCCGGGCCTGCACCGAGGCGTTGTAGGTGTCGATGTCAGACGACGACGCCGGATGCTTCGACGACGTGAGGAACAGCAGCCGGAACCTGTCCCCCGCACTCAAACCCGACGGCGCCAGCGCCCAGTCCGCCGGCACCGGCGTCGGCGCGGGGGCGAGCCGCACCGTCGGCACCGCGCTGCGGGGCCTCGAGATGTCCACCCGGTGGTGCTCATGCAGCCGGTAGTCGCCGCAGGCCGGCGGATCCGGCGGCGGCGGGCCCGACAAAGACGTGCCCACGATGCACGGATGACCGCTGAACAGCCACGCCGGACGGTCAGACGAAGCCACCCCCACGTGCACGAACCGGATATCAGCGAGCCTGGTGACGCCGGTGTCGACCGCGGTCAACAACTCGCCGGTCTCGGTGCGGTGCGCGCCGAAATCCACGTCCGGCGACGCCGAACCATCGCGGGTGAGCACACGCAAATTCAGATCGAACCGCACCGGACGGCTCAGCACCACCCAGATATTGCCGTCCGGGTCGCCGCGGCGCGCGAACAGCACCTCGGCCTGGTCGTCGTCGCGGACCACCACCTCCAACTCCCGACGCGCCGACGCCGCCTCCGCGCCCAAAGCCGCCCCCGACACCTCCAGGGCGGCGACCCAGGTCCAGTCGTCCTCCACAATGTTGTCGTCGATCATCGGCACGAAGAACCGCGCCGACGTCTGCCCGACCCTCACCACCGCCGTGTGGCGGGCCTCGTAGATGTCGCCGTCAGGGCCGACCGTCGGCGCCCACAACGACGACGGCGCCTCGGGCTCCAAAGTCGCGGCCACCCGGAACGGGGCCTTCGCCGCCGGCGACACCGAAACCGGCAATACCAGCTCCGAGGACTCCAGCCACGCCGTGCGCCGGCCCCCCTCCAGGCCGTCATAATCCCAGCCCGCGGACACCGCATCCCCGGCGGGGCCGTCGCCGTCGGACGCCGCGACCGTCACCGTATGGGTCGTGGCGGCCGGGTCCAGCTCCACGTCCGCGACGCCGGGATCGATCAGGGTCAACACCGCGGTCTCCGCGCCCTCAGGCTCGGCGTCGTCCACCACCCACACCGAGATGTCCACCGACGTCGCCCCCACAGGCACGGCCACCCGCCCGCGCGCGACCGCGCCGCGCGCGGACGGCACGCTGTAGTCCTTGAACGGCTCCGCCGAGCCCGACAGCGCGAACTCCAGCCCGAACGCCTGCGTGGCGGCCGTGGACAACTCCACGCTCACCGTCGCCGCCGAGCCCTCTGCGGCGGCGGTGGCGGGCTGGGCGAAGCTGGCCAGCGACGTCTCCGCGATCGTCACCGTCGCCGACGCGGGCGCGGCTGTGGCCAGCCCCGCGGGCACCCCCGACAGCACCACCTCGAACGTCTCCCTGTCATCGGACACACTGTCCGCCACGGTCGAGATCGACACCGTCCCCCGGGTCTGGCCCGCCGGGATCGTCACCGAGTGGGTCCCGCCGGCGAAGTCAGCCGGCGAGTCCGCCGTGCCCGCGTTCGCCGTCACGGTGACCGTCACCGCGGAGACCAGAGGCGCCGACAGCACCACCCCCACCTCGGCGGGGCTGCCCTCGGCCGCCTTGAAGGAAGCCGCCGACAGCGACACGCTCTGCGTCACGTCGGTGATGCTCAACGCCGCCGCGTCGTCGGTGGCCGTCACCCCGCCGCCCAGACCCACATCGTTGTTGCCGGAGTCCAACACGCCCGACGTCGTGGCGATCGTGCCCATGCCGACGTCCACCGTCTCGGACTCGCCGCCGACCAAATCAGCGGAGGCGGTCAGCGTCAACGTCACCGACGCCGCGGTCTCGCCGCTGCTGGGACCCGTGAAAGTCACCGTCGGCGCGCTGGCGGTGTTCAAGTCGTTGCAGGTCACCCCCGTCGGCAGCGGCGCAGGACAAGCCAGCGTGAAATCGGTGTTGCGAACCGCCGCGCCGGTGCCGCTGTTGAAGGTCAGCGGCACCGCCAAAGACTCGCCGGCCACCAGCCCCCGGCCCAGCGTGACCGTGTACGTGTGCGCCGCGCCCTCACTCACCGCAGACCCCGAGGCCCGCGCCAAAGTCACCGCCGTCGGGTCGTCGTCCAGGATCAGGACCTCAGCACGGCCCGGCGAGCCGATCCGATAATGAGTCGGGCGGGGCAGGATCGTCGCGATCGCCTTGCCGTTGGGCTCGTCCACACTGTCATCGATGACCCGCACGCCGTTGTTGTGGCCGAAGGATGGGATTGCCAACCGGTTCTCATAGACCCTTATGTCACGGGAATCGCCGAGGTCGCCCTCCTGCGAGAGCCGAAACCTGACAGCCACTCTGCCGGTGGTGTCAAAGCGGAACGGCGCAATCTCCTGATAGCCGTCTATCTGCTCGCCCTCGGCCACCCGGTCCTTCAGGTACCCATCTCGATGTCGGCCATGGACGGTGATCACCGGCCGCGTGTCCGTCACCACCGTCGCCGTCACCGTCGCCCCCGACACGACGCCGTTCGGGTAGTTCGCCGTGTCCCCGGAGTCCTGGATGCTGTGCGTGATCACAGCCGTGTCGCTCACCGCCGCGCCCGACGCAGACGTCACCGTCACCGTCTGCGCCACATTCCAAGCGTTGGAACCAGTGGGCGCGAAAGTCAGCGTGCCCTGGCTGCCGCTCGTATCGGGGTCGGTGTCCACCGTGACATGGGTCGTGTCGCCCGAGGACACCGCCACCGACACACTGCCCGACGGCGCCGACTTCAATTGCACGGTGTACGTCGCGGCGCCCTCGTTCGCGAACACGTCCAGAGCAGAGACGCTCAGGGTCAGGCCATGGACGACAGTCTGCGCCTCAGCGTCGCGCACCCCCGACGGCGCCACCAGCAGCGAGGCCGACAACGCCGACGCGAGCACCGGAGCGAACAAACGCCGCACAGCCCAGCGCGCCGACGCGCCCCCCCCCCCCCGCGCAACTTCGCAGCCGAACAGGGGCGCTCCGACGTCTGCCGCAAACCTCTGACAGCGCCCAGACTCATCACCTGGCCATCTTAGCCTGAGCTTCCCCCCGTCGTCGCGGCGGTAGCCGCAGCCTGTGGCTGCCACCGACAACCCGTGAGCAATCAGGGCTAATCGTTTGTATCCAAACGAAGTATGTGGCACTCTGTGGGGTGCGCCCGCAGCACCGGCGCGTGCGGGCACGGGGCAAGGAAGGGAAGACCGACATGCGGCGTGCATCCACTTGGCGCAGATTCCTGGTACCTGTCGCGGCGGCGACGCTCGTCGTCGCGGCCTGCGGCACCGACGACGAGGAGGCGGCGCCCGCGCCTCCCCCGCCTCCGGCCACCGAGGCGCCCGCTCCCGATCCCGAACCGCCCCCGCCGCCGGAGCCCGAGCCTCCGGCGCCCGCACCCGAGCCGCCGCCCGCGCCCGAGCCGGAGGCGCCGGCAGCCGTGGGCTTCGACATCGACGCCGTCCTGGCCGCCGACCTCGACGACTGCGCGCCGGCGCCCAGCGGCGATCCGCTGAAGATCGGATTCGCCGCCGACCTCTCGGACCTCGGCGGCTTCGCCGACGCCCCCGCCAGCCAGGCGGCGGCGTACTTCATCGACCTCATCAACTGCACCGGCGGCGTTAACGGCGCCCCGCTGGAGCTGACGATCCAGAACATCGAGGGCGACCCCGACGTCACCCAGCGCGCCGCCCAGGACCTGCTGGACGCCGGGGTGTCGGCGATCCTCGGGCCGCCGTTCCCGGACTTCGGCTTCCCGCTGCTGCAGGTGACCGCCGGCCGGGTCCCTGTGCTGTTCGTGGCCTCGACCGAGCCGACCCTCTCGGATCCCGCTCAGTTGGCGTTCCTGGTGGCCTTCGACGACACCGCCCAGGCCGGCGCCGCGGCGGAGTTCGCACTCGGCGAGGGTTGGACCACCGCCGTCACGTTCTCCTCGCCCGGGCCCTACTTCGGCTACAACCCCGAGGTCTTCACCGAGGTCTTCGAGGCGGGCGGCGGCACCGTGATCGCCGACTACAACTACGTGCCCATCGAGGACGTGGACTTCTCGTCGCAGGCCAACGAGATGGCCAACCTGGACGCGCCCCCCGACGTGGTGTACAGCGCCATGCTGGCCTTCCAGGCGGCCATCCTGCGCGGCCAGCTGGACGGGGTCGGCGTCGAGACCAGGTTCTTGATCACCGACGCCTTCGAGGCCACCGGCGGCTACGCCGAGGGCGACGCCGTGGAGGGCTTCTACCACACCACCCACTCCTTCCCCGCAGCGGGCAGCCGGGTCGTGATCCTCGACGAAGGATTCGAGGCCGCCACCGGCGCCGCCCTCGAGAACCCCTCCTTCGGAGGTCTCGCGGCCGACGCCATCGCCATGGTGATCGACGCCTTCCTGCGCACCGGATCCCACGATCCTGCCGTGCTGGGCGCCGCCATCGCCGAGGCACAGGGCGTCGAGGGCGTCACCGGCGTGCTGTCGTACCCCGCCGGCAGCGGCTCGCCCATCAAGCCCGTCTATGTCCACCAAGTCGTGAACGGAGCACCCTCGCTGGCGGGAACCGTCGGCTGAGAGCCGACCGGCGGGCTCGCTCCGGGCCGGCGGGCGCAACCTGCCGGGGCGGTCCCGTTCGGGCGCCGGCCGCCGGCAAAAGCGTGAGACAATCGCGTGCATGCCCGAGATCGAACGGCGCGCCGGCCTGAACGCTTCGATCTCCGGGCGCCGAGCAGCCCGACGGCGCGCTGAACCAGCACCATGACCGAACTGCTCCAGCAGCTCGTCGACGGGGTCGGGCGCGGCAGCATCTACGCACTGCTGGCCTTGGGCATCGCCGTCATCTTCGGCGTGATGCACCTCGTGAACTTCGCGCACGGGGAACTCATCACCGTCAGCGCCTACGTGAGCTACGCGCTCTTCACGCTGGGGCTGGACTGGTGGGTGCTGGTGCCGGCGATCCTGGCGTCCTCGATGCTGACGGCGCTCGGCATCGAGTTCGCCGCGTTCCGCTGGGTCCGCAACTCCTCGGACTTCACGATGGTCCTCACCTCCTTCGGTGTGCACTTCGTGGTCCAGGCCGTGTTCATCATGGGTGTCTCTGCGAACCGGCGTACCTTCGCCCGGCCGGGCTGGCTGTTCGAGACCGTCAGCGTCGGCGGGGTGAACCTGGAGATCTACGACCTCGCGGTGATCGGCTTCACACTCATCACGCTTGTCGCCACCGTCTGGCTGGTTCGTCGCACCATGTTCGGCATGACGCTGCGCGCCGCCGCGGAGGACTTCGAGGCGGCCCGCCTCATGGGCGTGCGCAGCAACCGGGTCATCCGGGGGGCGTTCGTGCTGTCGGGGATCCTGGCCGGGGTGGCCGCGGTCTTCTGGCTGATGCGCACCGGGCAGGCGGACCCCGCCGCCGGCCTCACCCCCATGCTGAAGGGCGTGCTGGCGGCGCTCATCGGGGGGCTGGGCAGCCTGGGCGGCGCCGTCCTGGGCGGCCTGGCGCTGGGTCTGGTGGAGGTCCTGCTGATCTCGCGCCTGCCCGACGGTCTGGTCGGCCTCACCGACGGGATGGTGTTCGTGTGCATCGCCCTGCTGTTCGTGTTCCGCCCGCAGGGGATGGTCACCATCCGCCGGGCCGAGAGGGTGTGAGCGACATGCCGTTGACGACGGTCGCAGTCATATCCCGAGCGAGGGCGGTGGGTCGGGGCGCTGCCGACTGGATTCCGGCCTCCGCCGGAACGACGAGCATGGGCGAGCCGGAATGAGCGTGGGAGGACAGCAATGACACCCCGGCGCCTGCGGGCCGCCACTGGGGGCTGCGGGATGCGCAGCGATCCGGTCCGGCATCTGCTGGGGCCGATCCTGGGGTCGGTCGTGCTGTTCGGGCTGCTGGTGGGCGGCAGCCTGGCCTACACCGCCACCGGCGGGGCGGCCCGCGACGACCTCGTCACGCAGATGCTCATCAACGCCATCGTGGTCACCGGGATCGGGGTCTACGTGGGCAACACCGGCGTGATGTCGTTCGGCCACGTCGGATTCGGCGCCATCGCCGGGTACACGTTCGCCGTCCTCGCCATCTCACCCGAGCGCAAGGCGCAGATCATTCCCGACGCCCCGTTCGGCCTGGCCGAGGTGAGCCTGCATCCCGCGGCGGCGACGCTCGCGGCGATAGGCGTCACGCTCGTGGCGGCGTTCATCATCGGGCTGGGCCTCACCCGCTCGGGGGCGCGCACCGGGGCGATCTCGGCCGCCGTCATCACCCTGGCGCTCCTGTTCGTGGTACACGAGGTGGCCCGCAACTGGACCGACCTCACCGGCGGCGGCCGCTCGGGCATCTCCTTCAGCCTCGGCAACAAGCTGGAGGGCCGAACCTGGATCTATGTGCTGCTCCTCGTCTCGATCCTGGTCGCCCGGCTGTTCCGCCAGAGCGGCGTGGGCCGCCTCGCCCAAGCGGCGCGGGAGGACGACCTGGCGGCACGGGCGGTGGGCATCAACCCCGCCGGCCAGCAGATGGTCGCCCTGCTGCTGTCGGTGGTGATCGTGGCCCTGGGCGCCGCACTCCGCGTCTACGCGCTGGGTGTCATCACGCCGCTCTTCTTCTTCTTCGAGTACACGCTCATCACGCTGGCGATGCTCATCGTCGGCGGGCGGAACAGCGTCACCGGCGCCCTCCTGGGCACCGTCGTCATGACGATCGGCCTCGAAGGGATGCGCTACGCGGCGGGCCCGGATGTGAACATTGCGGCGCTGGACTGGCTGCTGCGCGACGGGCTCACGGGGATCTTCCTGGGCGGGGCGATGCTGGGCTTCATGATCTTCCGCTCGTCAGGCCTGCTGGAGGACTGGGAACTCGACACCTGGCTGCTGCGCCGCCGCCGGCGCCGGCGAGCGGAACGGTCGGACGCCTCGCCGGCGGCCGCGGAGTCCCCGCCACCGCAGGCGAGCACGCTCGCCACGTCGGACGTAACCGTGGACTTCGGCGGTTTCCGCGCCCTCGACGGCGCCCACGTCGAAGTGACCGGCGACGAGGTCGTCGGACTGATCGGCCCCAACGGCGCCGGCAAGACCACGCTGCTGAACGTGATCGGCGGCGTCGTTGCGCCGGCCTCGGGCCGCTGCATCGCCGCCGGCCGGGACCTCACGGGGGCGCCCACGCACGTCGTGGCCCGCGGGGGCCTGGTGCGCACGTTCCAGAACCTGCGGCTGTTCGGCTCGTTGACCGTCCAGGAGAACGTGGAGGTCGCGGCCCTCGTCGCTGAGCGCCACCGGCCCGACCGGCCGGGCTCGGACACCGAGACGCTGTTGCGCGGCGTCGGACTCTGGGAGCGCCGCGCGCGCCGGGCCCGCGAGCTGGACTACGGAGGTGCCCGGCGCTTGGAGTTGGCGCGGGCGGCGGCGGCCCGGCCCGACTTCCTGCTCCTCGACGAGCCCACGAGCGGGATGAGCGACACCGAGTCGCTGGAGATGATCCACCGGGTGCGCACCGCGGCGGCCGCCATCGGTGCGGGCGTCCTGGTCATCGACCACGACCTGAACTTCATCATCGGGATCTGCGACCGGGTCTACACCCTCGATCAGGGGAAGGTGATCGCCGTGGGCACCCCGGCGGAGATCGGAGCCGATCCCCTCGTGCAGGCCGCCTACCTCGGCTCGGACACCGGCAGGCATCGGAAGGGCCACTGATGCGGGCGGTGCTGCTCACCCGCTTCGGGGCGCCGGTGCGCCTCGTCGAGGACCACCCCGAACCGGCGCCCGACGGCGGCGAGGTGATCGACGTGATCGCCTGCGGTGTCTGCGGTTCCGACCTGCACATCTCCGAGGGCCTTTTCCCCATCTCCTTGCCGCGGATCCTCGGGCACGAGGTGACCGGCATGCACGCCCGGCTGGGGCCCGTGATGGTCTACGCCCCGTGGGGCTGCGGCCGCTGCGCCGACTGCAACGCCGAACTGGAGATGATCTGCGCCGACGCTGCCGAGGCCGGCATCTTCTCCGACGGCGGCTACGCCGAGCGGATGGCGGTGCGGAACGCCCGCTACCTGGCCCCGCTCGGCGATCTGGACCCCGTCGCCGCCGCCCCGCTGGCCTGTGGCGGGCTGACCGCCTACCGGGCCGTCGGGCACACGCTGGAGTTGCTGCGGCGGCGCGGCCCGAGCGCCCGGGCCACCGTGATCGGCGCGGGCGGGCTGGGGCAGTTCGCCATCCGCTGCCTGCGGCTGCTCAGCGACGCCACCGTCGTCGCCGCGGACATCTCAGCGGCCAAGCGCGCCACCGCCCGGGAGATCGGCGCGCACGAGGCCGTCGATCCCGGCGACGGGATCCCCCCGACTGAGGTGGTGCTGGACTTCATCGGCGCCGACGTGACGCTGGCGCAGGCCGCGGGCGCAGTGCGCAAGCGCGGCATGGTGGTCGTCGTCGGGCTGTTCGGGGGGAGGATCCCGTGGGGCTTCGGCGCCTGGCCCCACGAGGCAACGTTCATGAACAGCGTCTGGGGCAGCCGGGCGCAGCTCGACGAGCTGCTGGCGCTGGCGGGCCGCGAGCCGTCGATCATCGGCCCGGTGGAGACCCTGCCCCTCGAGCGGGCGGCGGAGGCGCACGCGCGGGTGCGCGCCGGTGACCTGCGGGGCCGGCTGGTCCTGACGGTCGGCGGCGTCTGAGGGGGTGCGAACGTTGCATCCGGCGAGCCGCAGCGGAGGATCGCCTCGAACTTCGTACACGGCGTAGCGTCAGTGGCCATGGAACCGGTAGGGATCGACCCGTGAGCGCGCCCCTGGAAGGCATCCTCGTCGTGACGGTGGAGAACGCCGTCTCGGCGCCGTTCACGACACGCCATCTCGCCGATCTGGGAGCGCGGGTGCTGAAGGTGGAGCGCCCGCCGGACGGCGACTTCGCCCGTCACTACGACAGCAGGCTGGACGGCGAGTCCACGTACTTCGTGTGGGGCAACCGGGGCAAGGACAGCATCGCCCTGGACCTGCGCGACCCGGCGCAGCGGGAGCGCTTCGACGATCTTGTGGCCGGCGCCGACGTCTTCGTCCAGAACCTCTCGCCCGGTGCGGCCCGGCGGGCCGGGCTGCTGGCCGAACAGCTCACCGCACGCCACCCGCACCTCATCGCCTGTGACATCTCCGGCTACGGCATCGACGGGCCGCGGGCCGACGACAAGGCGTACGACCTGATCGTGCAGGCCGAGTCCGGTGCCGTCGCACTGACCGGCGACCCCGAGCGGATGAGCAAGGTGGGGTTCTCGGTCGCCGACATCTGCGCCGGGATGTACGCCCTCAGCGCCATCCTGGCGGCGCTGGTCCGCCGCGCCGCCACCGGCGAGGGCGCGGCGATCTCGCTGTCGATGCTGGAGTGCCTCGCCGAGTGGACCGCGCCGCAGACCTACGCCTCGGTCGCCGACGGCGCTCCGCCGACCCGCTCCGCCCGACGCCACTCCCTGATCGCGCCCTACGGCCTGTTCGAGCTCGACGACGGATCGGTGATCATGCTGGCGGTGCAGGCCAACCCGGAATGGGTCGCGCTGGCCGGCGAGGTCATGGGCAGGCCGGAGCTTGCGACCGACCCCCGCTTCGCCACCAACGCCGCGCGGGTCGTCAACGTGGACGAGCTCGAGGAGGCGATCTCGGCCTGCTTCGCCGCGGCGCCGGCCACGCAGGTGCTGTCCAGGCTGCGGGCGGCGCGCATCGCCTTCGGCAGGGTGAACGGGCCGCTGGCGGTGGCGGACCACGAACAGTTGCACGCACGCGACCGCTTCGGCACCGTCGAACTCCCGGGCGGCGCTGCGACGATGCTGCGACCACCGTTCAACATCAGCGGGGCCGGTGAGCCTCGCTGGCGCGTCCCCGCACTCGACGAGCACGAACCTGGGCTCGTGGGCGAACTGATCGGGCGCGCCCGTCGCCGGGCGCAGCGCTGCGAGGGCGCCCCCGCAGCGGACACCGCCGGCTCGGAGATCACGCCCTGATGCTGAGAACGAAGCCATGCGTCGCACTGGGCCTTGTGGTGTTGCGGCGGCGGCAGGAACCGATGCTGAGACAACCGGATGTGCACTTCGGGTGGATAACCCGCCGAGCAGCCGGGCGGTCGGTCGGATGCTCGAGATCGAGTCGCTGACCACCCGCTACGGGTCGATCGCCGCGCTGCGGGCCGTCACGCTGCGCGTCGGGGAGGGCGAGATCGTGGGGGTCATCGGACCCAACGGCGCCGGCAAGACCACGCTGCTGAACTCCGTCGCCGGCCTGCTGAACCCCGCTGCGGGGCGCGTCCTGCTCGACGGAGGCGACGTCACCGGCGCCCCGCCCGACAGGATGCTGCGCGCCGGCGTCGCCCTCGTCCCCGAACATCGCCGCCTCTTCGCCGACCTGACCGTGCGCGAGAACCTCCTCGTCGCCGGCATCACCGCCACCGCCCGCCAGCGTGCCGAACGCCTCGAGGAGACGGCGGAGCTGTTCCCCGTCCTCGGTCACCGCCGCGAGACGCCCGCCGGATACCTCTCCGGGGGCGAGGCCCAGCAGCTCGCCATCGCCCGAGCCCTGATGAGCGCCCCCCGGATCCTGCTGATGGACGAACCCTCCCTCGGACTCGCCCCCACCCTCGTGGACCTCGTCTTCGACCTCATCGGCCGCCTCGCCGCCGGCGGGCGCACCCTGCTGGTGGTCGAGCAGAACGCCCACCGCATGCTCGACGCCTGCGACCGGGCCTACATCATGCGCTCAGGCGAGATCGCCACCGAGGGACCGGGGCGCGAACTGCTGCGGCGCACCGACCTCTTCGACACCTACCTCGGCCCCGGAACCGATCCGACCGGCCCGACCGGCTGACGGGCGATTCTCAGCCGGCCGCCGCCTCGGTCGCGGGCGGTTCCAGCACCGGCCGCTCGGCCGCCGCCGGCAGAGGCAAGGCAATGCCCGAGGCGGCCAAGGCGCCTTCCATCCGAGCGATCCGCTCCCCGTGCTCCCGCAGGATGACCTCGACCTTGTCGAAACGCTCGTCCACCTTGTTAAATCGCTCATCGACGCGACGCTCGGCTGCTGCGAAGCCCTCGGCCATCGCCGAACGCAGGTCGCTGAACCCGGCGCGTATCCAGAATGCGAGCACGCCCAAGGCCACGCCGACAAGCCCGATCAGAGCCGCGATGATCGTTTCCACTGGTTTCCATCCTAACCCCCGCCGTGTACGGCCGAGTTGCGACGACGGATGCAAGCGGCCCGATCACGGCAGGGACTCGCGGGCACGCACCCGAACAAGTTGACGGCGGTGCACAGCCCGCCGGCCGGGCGTTGCCGACAAGAGGACCGCCGACGACGGCAACACGGCCCCGACCAAGGCGACCATTCGCAACGGCCACAGCCGAGCCCTCGACACTACCGCCGAGCACCGGGGCTGCGACACGCGGTCGGACCCGGCAGAGGCGTATCTGCCTCTTCCGATCCGACGGCTCGGAGTCCGCTGATAGGGGTCTGGGCGGGTGTGGCTCCCCTACCTGCCCCAACGGCCCGGCTACTGCGCCTTCACTCTGGCTGCGGTTCAGACTCGGATGACGTCGAGTTCATCCAGTGGGGGGAAGTCATCGTCTTGCGTCACGACAGGAACACTGAGCGCGATGGCGGTCGCTGCGATCCATGAGTCGTTGACCGGCATCCGGAACCCGTGCTCGCGCAGAGTCAGGCGGAGCCCGGCCCAGGCCGCCGCAATCGCCTCGTCGATGGGCACGGGCTCAAGCGCCAGCGCGCCGGTCAGGGTGGAGAGGCGCCGCTGGCGCGTCGCGGTATCGACCGCAGCGAGCACACCGGCGTGCAACTCGCCGATGGTGATGACCGAGACGGCGAGTTCGTCGGGCAGCAGGCTCTCCCGGACAGCGCGAGAGGTCTCGCGGGCTATGAAGACCGAGGTGTCGGCGAGACCTCGACTCACGGCCACGGAAGGTCGTCGGTCGTCTCGGTCGACAGCGAGGACAGCTCGTCGGCGAGGTCGGGATCTGCCTGATAGGCGAGCACCTGATCGACGAATCGTTCTCGGCTCATCCATCGGCGACGTTGGGCAACGGGGATCAACTCGGCGACCGGACGCCCCCGTACGGTAACGGTGATGTGTTCGCCACCGGCGACGCGGTCGAGCAGCGCCCGTGTCTGATTGCGGAGTTCCCGAGATGCGATTTCAGACATGCGACAATTGTCGCACAACATTGCCAAGCTGGGCACCGCGGTGTCTCATCGTGCTCGTCAACGCCGAGCCGCGAATTCCAAGGCGCGCGAACACAGGGGTTGACCTGGGATTATGCGTGGTTCCAGCGGTCGGCCCATTTGAGGAGTCTGATGGCGATGATCAGGACTGCAGCCAAAGCGAGTTGGCCGAGCGGGTCTCAGCCCGCCGCCGCCTCCGCCGCGGGAGGTTCCAGCACCGGCCGCTCGGCCGCTGTCGCCGGCAGCGGCAAGGCAACGCCCGAGGCGGCCAAGGCGCCTTCCATCCGAGCGATCCGCTCCCCGTGCTCCCGCAGGATGACCTCGACCTTGTCGAAACGCTCGTCCACCTTGTTAAATCGCTCATCGACGCGACGCTCGGCTGCTGCGAAGCCCTCGGCCATCGCCGAACGCAGGTCGCTGAACCCGGCGCGTATCCAGAATGCGAGCACGCCCAAGGCCACGCCGACAAGCCCGATCAGAGCCGCGATGATCGTTTCCACTGGTTTCCATCCTAACCCCCGCCGTGTACGGCCGAGTTGCGACGACGGATGCAAGCGGCCCGATCACGGCAGGGACTCGCGGGCACGCACCCGAACAAGTTGACGGCGGTGCACAGCCCGCCGGCCGGGCGTTGCCGACAAGAGGACCGCCGACGACGGCAACACGGCCCCGACCAAGGCAACCATTCGCAACGGCTGCGGCCGAGCGCTCGACACCACCGCCGAGGGTAAGAGCATTAGCGGATAGGCGGCCACCGCCGACTGAGGAATTCTCCCGAGTGTCATTCCGGCGCAGGCCAGAATCCAGGCTCCGGCGAAACGATTCGCGCCGCTGCAGTCGACTGCAAAGCGCCTGGTCAGAGCCTATCCGCTCGTGCTCTAAGCGACGCGGCCCGTAATCGGGCAGGATCGCCGCTCAGAGGTAGGGCAGGTACGTGTCGAGTTCCCAGTCGGTGACGTGGGCGGTGAACTGGTCCCACTCGGTGCGCTTGACGGCGGTGAACTGAGCCACCGCCTCGGCGCCGAACGCCTCGACGAAGGCCTCGTCGGCCCCCAGCTCGTCGAGGGCCTCCGCCAGGCTCCCGGGCGCGTGCACCTCGCAGCTCACGTTCTCGAGGCCGTCGAGGGTCTCCGGCGGCGGGCACTCCAGCTCATCGAGCACTCCGAGGCGGCTGGCCACGAGCACCGCGGCGGCGGCGATGTGCGGGCTGGCCGCCGGGTCGGCGAGGCGGTTCTCCAGGCGGGTGGAGGGGCCGCGTTCGGGGTTCACCCGCACGGTCGTGCAGCGGTGGTCGTGCCCCCAGTTCTGCCAGTAGCCGCAGAGCTGCGCCGGCACCAGGCGCTTGTAGGAGTTCACCGTGGGGCAGCACAGCGCGGTCATCGGCCGCAGATACGCCAGCTGCCCGGCGATGCACTGCTTCGCCAGTCTCGAGAGTCCGTCGGTCGCGGAGTGGTCCACGAGGGCGAAGCCGCCCGAGCCGTCCACGAAGCTGAGGTTCACGTGCAGGCCGCATCCCCCCCGGTCGGCGATCGGCTTGGCCAGGAAGGTGAGGAGCAGTCCCCGCTCGGCGGCGACCTCCCGCGCCATCGTCTTGAACAGGAAGGCCTCGTCGGCGGCCGCCATGGCGTCGTCGTAGACGAGCGTGAACTCGAACTGGCTCTCGTCGTACTCGGCGTTCACCGACTCCAAGCGGAACTCGCACGCCATGGCCCGCGCCACTATGTCGCGGCAGACACCGGAAGGATCGTTGAAATGGCCCGTGCCGTAGACGAAGGATCCCGGCGCGCGGTACGGGTTCCAGCGACCCTCGCCGTCGGGCTGCATGAGGTAGGCCTCGAACTCGAAGCCCACCTTGGGGGTGTAGCCCACGTCCTCCCAGGCGGCCACGGCGCGCCGCAGCACCTCCCGGGGCGCGAAGGGAATCGGCGCGCCCTCGAAGCTGAGATCACCGACGGCGACACCGACGCCTTCCTCCCAGCCCGGCCGCACATCGTCCAGACTGAAGTCGCAGTTCAGGTCGGGCATTCCCTCCAGGAAACCCGCCCCGGGCACCGGTCCCATGTACCGGTCGTAGTTGAGGGCGAAGGAGGTGAGGCAGTGCCGCGCCCCGCCGGCCGCCACCGCCGCGGGCAGGTACTTACCCCGCGGCAGGTTCAGGTGGTCGGGCCAGAGCACGCGGATCTGCTGGTACTCGGCGCTCACGGCGTACCTCCTGACGGTCTCGTCCCTCCTGGAGGGACTGCTGAGCGATCTCTCCAGCGGGGCGAATCGGGCTGGCGCACCATGGATTCCGGCATTCACCGGAATGACTGGAAGGGTCCGCAGCATTGCTCGGCAGCCTCCGAGGGCTTGCGGCGTCGTACCACAGGCCACCCTCCGCGTCGAATCTGTCAGGGCGCGCCCGGTGTGGCGACCGCCGCTGCCGATGCCGCCGCCGCGACCCGACGACCGGCGTCGAATCTGCCCGCTCGGGGGGCAGCGGCACCGGTCGCGGCGAGAATCCGCTCCGGAGAGTCGGTTCCCGATCGGGGCACGACGCCGTGGAGCCGCCGGGGGCTGGCGTATTGTTGCGGCCATGCCGCGTGCCTTCGCCGCCGGGGACGACGAACTCGTCGAAGCCGAGCGCCTCATCCGCACCGAGCTCGGCGCGCTGGACCTCGACCTGCTGGCGCTGGCCGCCGTTTCGAACATCTTCCGGGCGGCCACCGCGGTGCGCAACCACATGGAGCGCGGCGTGCTCCGCCAGTACGAGCTCTCCTGGAGCGCCTTCGTGGTGCTGTTCGTGCTGCGAGTCTGGGGCGAGCAGGAGTCCGGGCACCTGGCCGCCGAGGCCGGCATCACCGGCGGGACCCTCACGGGCGTGCTCAACACCCTGCAGCGCAAGGGATACGCCGAGCGTGTCCCGCACCCCACCGACGGCCGCCGGATGCTGGTGCGCACCACCGAATCGGGGCACCGCGTCGTAGACGAGATCATGCCCGCCTTCAACAAGCAGGAGGCGCTGGTGACGCGGGACCTCGACGACACCGAGGCGACGCACCTGGCCGCACACCTGCGGACACTGCTGCGCACCGTCGCCGACCTGAACACATCCTGAAGCCGATCTCGACAACTCTCCCGAGAAACTGTTAGGGTCCAAACGATCCTACTCCCGCGTGCCCGGCGGTGAAGGCACGCGGACCCCCGGGAACGAGGCGACAGGTATGGGTGAGATCGTCGGAGCAGGGCTCGTATCGCACGTCCCGCCCATCGTGATGCCCCCCGAGGAGCGGCGACAACTCAACGACGGCGAGGACTTCAGCCTCTGCGCCGGCCTCGAGCGCCTGCGAACCGAGCGCCTCGACGGACTGCGCCCCGATGTGATCGTGGTCTTCGACACCCACTGGTTCACCACGTTCGAACACATCTGCACGGCACACGAGCGCCGCAGCGGGCTGTTCACCTCCGACGAACTGCCGCGGGGCATGAGCCGGATGCCCTACGACATTCCCGGCGATCCCGAGTTGGCCTTCGCCCTTGCGGCGCTGGCCGAGCCTCGCGACGACACCTGGGTGCTGGCCTGCGACGACCCCTACCTGTCGATCCACTACCCCACCGTCAACCTCCTGGGCTACCTGCAGGGCGACGAGGCCTGGGTGTCGGTGAGCATCTGCCAGACCGCTGTGACCGAGGACTTCCTGCTGCTGGGCGAGTTGCTGGCGGCGGCGGCAGCAGGGCTCGATCGGCGCGTCGTGCTGCTGGCCTCGGGGGGCCTCAGCCACCGGTTCTGGCCGCTGCGAGAGCTCCGCGCGCACGAGTCGGCGGACCTGCGCAACATCATCAGCCCCGAGGCTCGCGCCGCCGACGAGGCGCTCATCGCGCAACTGCGCTCCGGTGATCACGCCGCCGTCCTGGCGGGAATGGACGGCTTCCGCCGGCACGCACCGGAGGGGTTCTTCGGCCACTACCTGATGATGGTGGGCGCCATCGGCGGTGCGGCCTGCCGGGCACCCGGCGAGATGTTCTCCGATTACGAGTCGGCGGCCGGCACCGGGCAGGCGCACATCTGGTTCGACCGACCCGACGGCGGCTGGTCCGACTGAACGCCGCGGCCGCGCCTTCCCTGTGGCCCGACGCTCCACGAGAGCGCGTCCGGGTCCCGGACGGCTCGCCCGGGATTTACCCTGACGGGGCAGCCGCCCGCCACGGTGCGAGCCGAGCCACGACTTCGAGGAGGCCTCCATGAGATTTGCCAACGTGTCCGGCCGGGCGTGCCTGGTGCTGGAGGGCCGGACGGTCGACATCGCCGAGGCCTCCGGGGGCGCCCTGAGCGCCGATCCCATGGCGACGGCGGACCTGGCGAACCATGCGTCCCTGCGGGCGTTGGCCGCCGAGGCGGATCCGTCCGCCTGGCCGGAACTGGACGAGGCGTCGCTGGGACCCCCGGTGCCGACGCCCGGCAAGATCATCGCCATGGCCCTCAACTACCGCGGCCACGCGGAGGAGGCCGGCCTGGCGATCCCCACCGAGCCGCACGTCATGGCCAAGTTCCCCACCTGCATCTGCGGCCCCTACGACGACGTGCCGATCGGTGACCTGAAGATGGTCGACTACGAGGTGGAACTGGTGGTCGCGGTCGGACGACGCTGCAAAGGCGTGCCCGCCGGCGACGCCTGGCAGTTCATCTCGGGGCTCACCTGCGGCAACGACGTCAGCGACCGCAACGAGCAGTTCCGTCCGCCCGTGCGGCAGTTCTCCCTCGCCAAGAGCTACGACGCCTTCGGGCCCATCGGCCCGACGATGATCACTCCCGACGAGGTAGCCGATCCCGACGATCTGGCGCTGAGTTGCCGGGTGGACGGCGAGGTGCGCCAGCGGGCCCGCACCAGCGACTTCATCTTCGACGTCGGTTACCTGATGGCGTGGCTGTCGCGCTACGTCACCCTGGAGGTCGGCGATTTGATATTCACCGGCACGCCCGGGGGGGTGGGTGACTCGATGGACCCGCCGACGTATCTGCGCCACGGCCAGGCAGTGGAGATCGAGATCGAGGGCATCGGCACGCTCCGCAACCGCATCGTGGCCGGCTAGGTGACGGCTGAGCAATGCTCCTGTCGCCCGACGCGTCATTCCGGCGAAGGCCGGAATCCAGAGCTTGGCCACCCGACCGGCGCTGCCCGCCGATTACTCAGCACACTCCCAGGGGGCCAGCACAGGGGCCCGGGAGGGCTGAGTGATGCGGGTCGTGACCGGCGGCGACCGGAGTTCCACCTACGGCGGCCTGTTCACCGGCCGAGTGGCGTTGGAGATGCTGCACGCCACAGAGAGCGACGACGAGCCCGACACCGCCCATGTGCACTTCAGCGACGGGGCAGTCACCAACTGGCACAGCCACCCGGGCGGTCAGATGATCTACGTGGTGTCGGGCCGCGGCAGGGTCGGCACCGACGCCGACGGCACCGTGGCGCTGGAGCCCGGCACGCTGGTGGTGGCCCCGCCGAACGAGCGCCACTGGCACGGCGCGGCACCGGGCGCGGACTGCACGCTGCTGTGTGTCACCTGGGGCACAACCTGCTGGACCGACGAGGCGCCCGACCTCGGTGACTGACGCGCGGACCGCAAGCCAGTCCCTCGGCGGTCCGGGCGGCGCGGCCGGTGGCCTTCCGGCGGCCTAGCAATGGCCCCCTCCAGCGCCCCCGGCATCCCCGCCCTCGCGATCCTGTGGTTGCGGTGGAGGGAGGCCACGAGCACGTGAATCCCGCGACCGCCGGCGTCCCCGAAGTGGCTGTCGTCGGCTACGGGCCCGTCGGGGCCACGCTGGCGAACCTGCTGGGCCAAGCCGGCATCGAGACCTTCGTGTACGAGCGCTCGACCGATCCGTACCCGCTGCCGCGTGCGTGTCACCTGGACGCCGAGGTCATGCGGATCTTCCAGAACATCGGCTTGGGCGAGGTGATGGACCAACTGGTCGAGCCGAGCAGGGGGATGCTCTTCGTGGACCGCGAAGGCAACCCGCTCTTCGACTACGAGGACTTCGTGCGCGACCCGATCCTGGGCTGGCACGAGGACTACGTGTTCATCCAGCCCGAGCTGGACGCCGCCCTGCGGCTGGGAGTCGAGCGCTTCGACTGCGTGGACGTGCGCCTCGGAGTCGAGGTGAACAACTGGCAGGCGCTGCCGGGCCGCTGGGTGGTGGCCTGCGACGGCGCCGCCAGCGCGTCTCGGCGCATGGCCGGCATCGACTTCGTGGATCTCGGCTACGACCAGCGCTGGCTCGTGGTGGACGTGATGCTCTCGCGGCCCGTGGTGCTGCCCGACATCATCCATCAGGTCTGCGACCCGCAGCGGCCCGCCACCTTCGTTCCGTCGGCCCGCAACCACCGCCGCTGGGAGTTCCGCTTGGAGGCCGGCGAGTCCGACGAGCAGATGTGCCGTCCGGAGACGGTGTGGCGCCTGCTGGGCCCCTGGCTGCAGCCCGGCGACGGGGAACTCGTGCGGGCCGCGGTCTACGACTTCCACGCCACCGTCGCGGCGACCTGGCGGCGCGGGCGGCTGCTGCTGGCGGGCGACGCCGCCCACCAGATGCCACCGTTCATGGGCCAGGGCATGTGCTCGGGCATCCGCGACGCCGCAAACCTGGCCTGGAAACTGCGCGCCGTGCTGCGCGACGGCACCCCGGAGGACCTGCTGGACAGCTACGAGGCTGAGCGGCGCCCCCACGTCGAGCGCTGCATCGAACTGTCCATCGAGGCGGGCCGGCTGCTCGACGAGCCGGTCTTCCCCGAACCCGACAGCGACGACGGGGAGCGCTGGTCGCGCCTGCCGCCGCTCACCGGGCTCTTCCAGGGGGCCGGTGGCCCCGCACCGTTCCCCGTCGGCCACCAGGCGCGCCAGCCGACCGTGAGGGTCGACGGGCGGCGCCGGCTGCTGGACGACGTCGCGGGTCCCGGCTGGTGCCTCCTGAGTGACGGTCCGGCCGACGGCGGCGGCCTGGCGCGGGTGCTGGACGCCACCACCCTCGGCGATCCCGACGGCTGGCTGGCCCGGTTGCTGGGCGGATCGGCCGCGTTGCTGATCCGCCCCGACCGCTACGTCTACGGCACCGCGGCGACCGCCGGCGACGTGGCGGAACTGCTGGACGACGCCCGCCGGCGGATCGGACTGCCCCCCGCCTGAGGGGCCGACCGCCGAGGCTCAGCCTGCGGCGAGCCGCAGCGGCAGCCGCTTCAGGCCGTTGATGAAGTTGGAGCGGACCCGGGTGACCTCGCCGCACACCTCCGGGCGCAGGTTCCTCGCCAGCAACTCCTCCAGGAACACGCGCACCTCCAACCGGGCCAGCCACGACCCCAGGCAGAAGTGCGGCCCGCCCCCGCCGAAGGTGACGTGGCGGTTGGGGTCGCGGCCCAGGTCCAGCGTGTAGGGGTCGGCGAACTCGTCCTCGTCGTAGTTGGCGGACAGGTACCAGGTCACGACCTTGTCCCCCGCCGCCACGGGAACCCCGGCGATCTCGGTGTCGGCGACGGCCGTGCGGCGGAAATGGATCTGCGGGGAGGCGTAGCGCAGGACCTCCTCGACGGCGGCGCTCAGAAGGCCGGGATCGGCGCGCAGGCGCGCCAGTTCCTCGGGGCGCTCGGCCAGCGCCAGGGCGCCACCGTTGAGGGCGTGGCGGGTCGTCTCGTTGCCGGCGATGACCAGCAGGAGGAACAGCGTGTTGAAGTTCTGCGGCGACAGCTCGTCGGCGGCCACCAGCAGCGATATCACGTCGTCGGCCGGACAGCGGCGCTTGCCGTCGGCGAGCTGCTGGGCGTAGGCGAACACCCTCTCCGACGTGGGGCTGCGGAACGGCAGGAGCCGGTACGGGTCGGTGTCCTCCTTGTCGAAGATCACCTCGGAGTAGTCGGGGTCGGCGTGATAGATGATCCGGTCGGCCCACTCGAACAGGCTGCCGGTGTCGCCGTCGGGCACGCCGAGGATGCGGCTGATCATCAGGATCGGCAACCGCCGGGCCACGGCGCTCACGAACTCCACCTCGGCGCCGGCACCGTTGGCCCCGGCCCCGCCCAGCGCCTCGTCGAGGACTCGCGCCATGATCTCCCGGGCGTCGTCGGCCCAGCGGTCGATGCTGCGGCGCGTGAAGTTGCGCGACACCATGCGGCGCAGCCGGGTGTGCTCGGGGGGATCGGTCTCCAGCATGGTGCGCCGGGCCTCGCGGGCCTCGGGGTCGCGCTCCAGCTCCTCCAGTTCGGTGCCGCCGATCTGCGAGGAGAACGTCTCGTGGTCGCGGTGGACCGCTATTAGGTCGGCCCAGCGGGTCACCGCCCAGAAGCCGGCATTGTCGCCCGGCTCGGGGTGCCAGGCCACCGGCGTCTCGCTCCGCAGGCGGGCGAACGCCTCGTGCGGAACGGCCTGCTCGTAGACGTCGTGGCTACAGATGTCGACCGGAGAGAGCGGCCGGCGGTTCACTGCTCCGCGACGTCCTCGAGGAACCAGTCCACGAGCCGCTGGGTGCGATGGACCGCCGACGACTCGATGCGCGCCGTCTCGGCAACGAGTGCGTCGACGTCGATGCCGTGGGCACGAAGCTCGTCGCCCCCGAATCCGATCCATTCGCCCAGCAGCGAGCCGTCCACCTCGGGATGGAACTGCAGCCCGAGACTCCGATCCCTGCGGAACGCCTGCGACCCGTTGGCATTGCGGGCCAGTTCGGTGGCACCCTCGGGGACCGTGAAGCGGTCGTAGTGCCACTGGAACCACGGTCCGGGCGAGAGGCCGTCGGGCTCGTCGGTGTCGATGCTCATCCAGCCGAACTCCGGAGCCGGGGCGCGCGACACCGTGCCGCCCAGAGCCGCCGACAGGACTTGGCCGCCGAAGCAAACACCGAGGACCGCCGCCCCGGCTTCGTGCGCCTCCCTGACGAAGTCGAGCTCGCGGTGGATCCACGAGCCGATCTTGGCGTCGTCGTACACCGACCAGATCGCACCCAGGACGACCACCAGGTCGTAGTCACAGGGGTCGGGAAACTCCCGATCGCTGACGGGGTTCGCCACGTCGGGGACCACCCGGAAGGGCTCCAACTCGACCCCCCGGCGCTCCATGGCCTCACCGATCAGCGCCGCGTGTCCGGTCGGGTCGTGCTCGACCGCCAACCCCCGCACCGCCGCATCATACCGGTCATCGATAGACGCCCCGGGGGGTTGTCCTCGATCCGGCCCGTCATTCCGGCGAAGGCCGGAATCCAGTGCCGCAGCGGCCGGACGGCGCTGCCGATGACGCTCCGGCAGCCGCTGAAAATGGCCGCCTACGGCGTTCATCGGCATCACCGCCCTCCGTCCTTTGCGGTCGGAAGGTCAGAGGCGGAGGGGGTCGATGGCCAGGCGGAGGCGGCCCGGGGGGCGTTCGACCGCGTTCAGGGCGTCAAGCAGGAGCGTACGGTCCGCGGCTCGGACGACCCAGCGCCCCTCGCCCAGTGCGGAGAGCTCGAGGCCGTCGGGGCGGCCCAGACGCTCCATGAAGACACCGGCCGCCGCGCCGGCGACCTCGGCGAGTGCTCCGAACGGGGGAAATCCGAGTCGGCGCCGCAGCTCGCGGTCGTGGCTGCTGAGCAGGCCGTGGTCGGCGGCGCGGGCGGCCCGCAGGACCGGGTGGTCGGGCTGGCGGGTCTGCACCAGGATCCGACCTCCGCCGCTGCGGGGGCCGACCAGCCGGGCGGCCCGGGCCAGCAGCGCCATGGCCTGCTCGTTGGCTCGGTAGCGCGTCGCCGAGAGTTCCTGGTCGAAATCCAGGAAGGCCACCAGATCGGCCTCGCCGGCGCGGTGCAGAGCAGCCTCAGTACCGATCACGACGCGGGCGCCGGCGTCCGGGGGCTTCGCTGCTGAACGGGCGGGTCCGCTGACCTCGGCCACCTGCTCGCCGAGCAGCACCCCCAGCTCCTCGCGGAGCCGACTGATTCCCGGGCGCAGGACTCGCAGACGCGTGGCGCCACAGCCCGAACACACCCGCGGCCGGCGCTCGCCGCAGCGCGGGCAGGCGAGGCCGCCGGGCACGTCGTCCCCGTCGGCGGAGGCGGCTTCCCCGACGGCTGCCCCGCACGAATCGCAGACCACCAGCTCGTCGCAGCCCCCACAGGCCAGCAGCCGTGCCCGGCCCTTGCGGTTCAGCACGCAGACGGCGCCGCCGCAGGAGCGCAGGCGGGCCGCCAGCGTCTCGGTCAGCAGGCCGCGGCGTCCGACCTCAGGGTCGCGCTGGTCCACGACTTCGAAGGTCGGCCAGCCCTCCCGTTCGATGTGGCGCGGCGCGCTCAGCAGCCGGCCCGACGCCGACTCCTGCGCCTCCAGCGTGGGGATCGGAGAGACCAGCACGCACGGGACGGCGGCGCGGCGGGCACGCTCCACTGCGACCTCCCGGGCGCTCCAGGTGGGGGAATCCTCGGCCACCAACGCCTCGTCGTGCTCGTCGAGGACGACGACGGCGCCGGGCCGGGGCATCGGAGCGAACACCGCAGCGCGGGTCCCCACAACCACGCCGCCGCCGGCGGCCCGTTCCCAATCCTCGGGCACCAGGGCGGCGGCGATGCCCCGGCGGCGCACCCAGCCGGCCAAGCGGGCCGCCTCGGCCACCTGCGGCACCACCAGCAGGACATCGCCGCGCCGCAGGGCCGCCGCCAGCAGCGGTCCGCGGTCGCCCGCCGGGGGGATTCTCACGACCGAGACCGCATCGTCGAAAGCGGCTGCCCAGACCGCCGCCCCCTCGGCTCCCGAAGATGCCGCCGGCGGGCGCCCACCGACCGCGGCGGGCCGCCGCACGGACTCGACGACGCGGGACGGCGAGGCGGTTCCGAAGAACGCAGCGCGGCGCCCGGCCCAGCGCCAAGCCGCCCAACGAGCCACGTCGAGCACGTCGGCCGACGGGCCGACGCCGACCAGCTTGGCAAGAGGTCGCAACTCCACGGGCGCCGGCCCGCGCCCGCCATCCCCCGCGGGCGGCGGATCGTCCCCGAGACCGAGTTCCAGACGGAGCTCCGCAGGCTCTCCGGAAACGGCACCGAGGCTTGGGGCGGGCCGAGCGCCGGGCGCCGGTGATGGGCCGGTGCTCCTCTCCTGTCGGGCCCGCACTTCGGGCTCGGGATCGCAGGCCGTCACCCAGGCCCCCACCCGACGGCCTTGCAGAGTCACCCGCACCATCGTCCCGACCGTCAGCCTCGCTGCTCGGCCGTCGCGATGCCACGACGCGGGAACCTCGTAGTCGAACTCCTTGTCCACCGCCCCCACGTCGGTGAGAACCCGCACGACCCGCGGGCCGCGCCGGGGCGGGGGTTCGGGCTCGGTTGGCGGCGACTGACGGGTCGGCGTCCGGCTCAGAGGCCGAGTTCCGATCGCAGCTCGTGGACCCGGTCGGTGCGCTCCCAGGTGAATTCGTCGCGCTCGCGGCCGAAGTGCCCGTAGGCGGCGGTGGCCCCGTAGATGGGCCGCAGCAGGTCGAGCTCGCGGATGATGACCGCAGGGCGCAGGTCGAACACCTCCGCGACGGCGGGGGCGATCCGGGCGGGGTCGACGCGGTGGGTGCCGAAAGTCTCCACCATCACCGAGACCGGATCGGCGATGGCGATGGAGTAGGCGACCTGGATCTCGCAGCGGTCCGCGGCCCCCGCGGCAACCAGGTTCTTGGCCGCCCAGCGGGCCGCGTAGGAGGCCGAGCGGTCGACCTTGGTGGGGTCCTTGCCGCTGAAGGCGCCGCCGCCGTGGCGGGCCATGCCGCCGTAGGTGTCCACGATGATCTTGCGCCCCGTGAGCCCTGCGTCGGCGACGGGTCCGCCCATCACGAAGCTCCCCGTGGGATTGACGAGGATCCGCGGGTCGGCCTCGGGGAACAGCGGCCGCAGCACCGGATTGATGACGTGCTCGACGATGTCGGGCTCGATCGTGCGCCGCAGGTCGATCCCGGCGGCGTGCTGGGCGGAGACGAGCACCGTCTCCACACCGACGGGAACGTCGCCTTCGTAGCGCACGCTCACCTGGGTCTTGCCGTCGGGGCGCAGGTACGGAACCGTGCCCGCCCGGCGCACCTCCGCGAGACGCTCGGCCATGCGGTGCGCCAGATGGATCGGCATCGGCATGAGGGTCTCGGTGTCCCGGCAGGCGTAGCCGAAGACCAGGCCCTGATCGCCGGCCCCCATCACGTCGGGATCCTCGGGGGGAGCGTTGTCGACGCCGAGGGCCACTTCGGGTGCCTGCTCGCCGATGGCCGAGAGCACCCCGCAGACGTTGCCGTCGAAGCCGATGTCGCCCCGGTCGTAGCCGATTCCGCAGATGGTGTCGCGCACGATCCCGGGAATGTCCACCCACGCCTCGGTGCGCATCTCGCCGCTGACGAGACACAATCCGGTGGTCAGGAAGGTCTCGCAGGCCACCCGGCTCTCGGGGTCCTTGGCGATGAGGGCGTCGAGGACAGCGTCGGAGATCTGGTCGGCCATCTTGTCGGGATGGCCCTCGGTGACCGATTCCGACGTGAAGATGTACGTGGGGCTCACAGTGCCTCGATCATCTCCTCCGGCGACGGTGGTACGCCGCGATCCGTTCCCGTCGTGTTGCGATCTGTCCCCCGTGAGCGCGGAGTATACCGGCTCGCTCTCCGAGGTCTCCGGGCCCGAGAACGCACCAGGTCGACCGCGCCGTCCAGAGGTCTGCCGTGCCGCTGCCAGGCACCGGCCCTGTTGCCCCCAACACGGTCGAGCGCCCACAATGGCGGGGTGCGAGAGGCGACAGTGCCGGGATGATCGACCATGATCGGCATCCGATCGCCTGGCGGGAAGCCGGAGCCGGTCCGCCGGTGGTGTTCCTGCACGGCCTGGGCGGCACCCGCACCGCCTGGGACCCCCAGCTGCGCGCCCTGGACTCCCGGTTCCACTGCATCGCCTGGGACATGCCCGGCTACGGGGCGTCCGCGCCGTTGGCGCGGCTGACCTTCCCCGCCATCGCAGACAGCCTCGCCGGCCTGCTCGACACCCTCGACATCGAATCCGCCGACCTCGTGGGTCTGTCGTTCGGCGGCATGCATGCGCTGCACACGGCGATCCGCCATCCACCCAGGGTGCGCAGTCTCGTGCTCGCCGACACGAGTCCGGCATTCGGGCTGGACGGGACCACCGCTCAGGCATGGAAGGCTGCACGACTGGCGCATCTCGACGCAGGCCAGAGCCCGGCAGAGTTCGCCGGGGGCATTCTCGATGCGATCTCTGCGAAGGCCCTGGAGCCGCGGCTGCGGAGCCGACTGATCGAGTCCTTCGGCCGGATCTCCCCGGCAGGTTTCCGAGCGGCCGTGGAGTGCCTCCCCCACCACGACGTGCGCGACGCCCTCGGCGGCATCGGCGCCCCGGCACTCATCATCGTCGGCGAAGCCGATCGGGAGACCCCGGTGGCGTACGCCGAGGCGCTGGCAGCCGGACTCCCCAACGCGACTCTCGAGGTGCTCGAGGGGGTCGGTCACCTCTCCCCCTCCGAGGCGCCGGAGCGCTTCAACCAGCTCGTCGGCGACTTTCTCAGCCGACCCGACGCACCGTCGGCCACAACGGAGCGGTGAGGTCACCATGAGCACCCGACCCCCTCGGCGCCCTCGCCGCCGGGCTGAATCGTCGGCCACAATGGAGCAGTGATGCCAACATGAGCGCGCCGGCCGCCGAGTGGCGCTGGGTGCAGCGCTACGCCGAGCAGTTCGCGGCCTGCGATCTGCGCCCCGGCGAGGTGGCTGTGCTGCTGTGGGAGGCCGCCAGCAAGCCGCTGATCGTCGAGACGGCCCGCCTGGCGCTGGAGTCGATGGGGGCGGCCACCGCCGATGTGCGCATGCCGACGCCGGCCAACCCCGGCCCTGTGCCGATCCGCTCCACCGGGGCGTCGGTGGCCCTGGCCGGGCACCGGGCCGCCGTCGCCGCCCTGGCCGCCGCCGACTTCGTAGTGGACTGCACCGCCGAGGGACTGCTGCACGCCCCGGAGTTGGGCGAGATCCTGGCCGCCGGCGCCCGGGTGCTGATGATCTCCGCCGAGCACCCCGAGAACGCCGAGCGCTGGCCGCACGACCCGTCGCTGGCGGACCGGGTGGCCCGCGGCGTGGCGCTGCTGGAGGCCGCGGAGGCGATGGAGATCACGAGCGCGGCCGGCACCGACCTGCGGGTGTTGCTGGCGGGCGCCGTGAAGGCCGGCTCGCACGGCTGGTGCACCGAGCCCGGCAGCATCGCCCACTGGCCCGGCGGCCTGGTGCTGGCGTTCCCCGCCGAGCGCACCGTGAACGGAACGCTGGTGCTGGCACCCGGCGACGTCAACCTCACCTTCAAGGAGTACATCCGGGAACCCGTCACGCTGCGGGTCGTCGACGACTACATCGTCTCCATCGAGGGCGACGGCCACGACGCCGCCCTGATGGAGTCCTATATGGCCTCCTTCGAGGAGCCCGAGGCGTACGCGGTGAGCCACGTCGGCTGGGGGATGAACCCCGGCGCCCGCTGGGAGGCCCTCGCCATGTGGGACAAGGCCGACCTCAACGGCACCGAACTGCGGGCCTTCGCCGGCAACGTGGTCTACTCCACCGGCGCCAACGAGACCGCCGGCCGCTTCTGCCGCGGTCACTTCGACCTCCCCATGCGCAGCTGCACGGTCACCCTCGACGGCGAGACGGTCGTGGACCGGGGCCACTTGCGAGCCGACCTGCACTGACGAAACGAATTCTAGATCATTATGCTGTTCTACTATATATTGATATATTCAATGTGTGAAGATCCTGACGTCGGCCTACCGACACGGCGTGTCCGATGACGCGATTCGTCACGCCTGGAAGCACGCGTTGGGCTTCCACGACATCGAACCTGACCACGACCCGCCGAAGAGCCTCTGCATCGGCCCGGATCCGGCTGGTAACCTTCTTGAAGTGCTCTACTTCCGGACTGCGGACGACAACGTGGTCATCCACGCCATGCGACTCCGGCGCACGTTCCGGTACTTTCTGACGAGAGGAAGGCGATGAGTCAGAATTCTCAAAGAACGCTAAGCGATGAGGAAATTACAGCTATCGCCATCGAATTTGAGAAACGTGAATTCACACACGAGGAACTCGTCGCAATCGCAGCAACCCGCCGGAGCACGCCACGACCGATTGCAGGGCCACCCTCGGCGGAAGACGGCGAGTAGGGCTGCCGCGCGGTCGAGGACGGTGCCGGCCAAGCAGCGACGGGCAACGCCGCGCCGCTTCCGTTGCCCTGCTGACGGCCTGCGCCGCCGCCGCGGCACTATCCGCCTGCACCGCCAGCACAGACGAACTCGCCCTCCCCGCCGACAACCCATCCCGCTGACCGCCAACGGCGGCGCCGCCCCTCTAGACGCCACCCCACCGGGCTCTGAGCCCGCGCCCCCGACACCCGCTCGGGCCACACCCCCGCCCGCTGAGCCCGCGCCACCGGCGTCCGCTCCGGCCACACCCCCACCCGCTGAAGCCGCGCCCCCGGCGGTTCCCGCGATCGACCCGCCGGCGGTGGCCCATTCGCCCAGAGCGACCGTCACCGCTGTGGACATCGTCGCCCACTACGGCGGTACCGCCGGCGAGGGCCCGTGGCCGTGGGTCCCCGAGGCGTGGACGAACAGCAAGGTGCACCTCTACGACTACCTGCGGTTCTTGGACCCCGACGAAACCAGCCCAAGCTGCGAGGCCCGGTGGCAGGTGGCGTGCGCGGACGGGACACCCTGGTGGGTGAGCCACCTCGAAGACCGTAGAGACCGCCAGAGGTCGCCGCGAGACCGCTGCATGACCCACCGGCGAGGGAACGCCGCCGACCCGTTCCGCGATCCTCCTGGGTCGCCTGTATCGGCTAGAGGCGCCGCACCACCTTGCGGAGCTCATTGTTCACGGGGTCCACGGCGAAGCCGCCGGACTCCAGGGCCGTGACGCCCAGCAGCGGATCGACGTCGTCGGGGCCGAAGATGACGGTGCTGCCCAGCTTGCGCCCCTCGAACTCCATCTGGGCGAGAGCCGTCTGGGTGCGGAACTCGCTGCCGTCGGCGAGCAGGTAGACAGCGTCCTCCAGCGGCTCGACGCCGATCGCTTCAAGGTGCCGGCGCGGCACGACCGAGTCGATCGCCCCCGTGTCCACCACGAACTCGCCCGCCCAGGAACGCTGCGAGTCCGCTGGATTCCTGATCGTCACGTCCACCCGGGTCTCGCCCACGGTGGAACCTCCTTCACTCGATCCGAGGGATCGGAGTCTCGGCGGCGGGCTCTCGAGGAGCCATGGCGCGTCGAGCCGATCCGACCGTGGCGCGATCCTACTCGATCTCTGAACTTTGTCAAGATCTGATAATGATTTACGGGTCATCCTGAAACATGCCAGGGCGTTCATATTGACATCCCGGTCAGCGACTGGCGCGCAGGGTTGCGACGCGGTCGAGGATGGCTCGGGCGACGTCGCGTTTGGAGGTGAGGGGGACCGTGGTGCGGTCGCCTGTCGCGTCGAGGAGGACCACCTCGTTGGTGTCGCCGTCGAACCCGACGCTCGGCGCCGAGACGTCGTTGACGACGATGAGGTCCGCTCCCTTGGCGCGCAGCTTCGCCTCGGCGTTTGCGAGCACGTCGCTGGTCTCCGCGGCGAAGCCCACCAGGGTTCCCACCTCTCCCCCACAGCCCAACTCGGCGAGGATGTCGGGGGTTGGCTCCAAGCTGATGGTGCGCGCCTCGCCGGTCTTCTTGATCTTGTCAAGGGCAGGTGCGGTCGGCCGATAGTCGGCGACGGCGGCGGCCATCACGACCACCTCGGCGGGGAGCCGGTCCACGACCGCCGCGCGCATCTCCTCGGCGGTCCCCACGAGCACCAGGTCCACGCTCTCGGGCAGCGGGCGCTGCACCGTGGCGACGAGGGTGACCTTGGCGCCCCGGGCCGCTGCCTCGATCGCGACCGCGTAGCCCTGCTTGCCGGACGAGCGGTTGCCGACGAATCGCACCGGATCGATGGGTTCGCGGGTGCCGCCCGCGGTGACGAGAACACGCAGTCCGACCATGTCCCTGGTGGAAGCCTGAGCGCCCGTGGCGAGGGCCTCCGCCGCGGCGGCCAGGATCGACTCCGGAGCAGCCAAGCGGCCGGCGCCCACATCGCCGCCGGCGAGGCGACCCTCCTCCGGTGCGACAACGGTCACGCCGCGCTCTTTGAGCAGGCGCACGTTGTCCTGCACAGCAGGGTGCTCCCACATCTCGGTGTGCATCGCGGGGCATACCACGACCGGCGCCCGGGTCGCGATGAGCGTGGCGCCGAGCAGATCCTCGGACAGTCCGGCCGCGTACGATCCGATCACCCGGGCGGTGCCGGGACACACCAGGATCAGGTCTGCCTGCCGGCCGAGGGTGACGTGGGGGATCGGATCCTCGTCCTCGAAGAGCGAGAGACGGGCACGCTCGCTGGCCAGCGCCGAGAAGGTCACCTCGCCCACGAAGCGCCGAGCTGCCTCGGTCAGCACCGGGATGACGTGGGCACCGGCGTCGACAAGGCGCCGGCAGATCTCGACGGCCTTGTAGGCGGCGATCCCGCCGCTGACGGCGAGGACGATCCGGCGTCCGGCGAACGGGCTCACGGGCCGCTCCGCGCCGGGATTCCCGGCGGCCTCAGCCGGCCAGTTCGGGCGGCTCGCCGGTGGGTTCCGGCTCATCGGACTCCTCGGCGGGAGGCTCGTCCTGGACCGTCACCGCCACGATCTTGCCCTGGTCGATCTCCTGCAGGGCGATCGAGAGCGGCTTGCGGGCCGTCGAGGAGACCTGCGGCGGGATCATCCGGCCCAGACCCTCGCCGAGTTGACCGTAGTAGGAGTTGATCTGCCGGGCGCGCTTGGCGCCGAGTGACACCAGCCTGAACTTGGAGTCGTCGGCCTGCTTCAGCAGGTGCTCCACGGGCGGGTTGATCATGCTGTTGGTCTCGTCGCCGATCTCGGTGCCCTGCATCGTCGCTCCCGGAATGGTCGTCGAATCTGTCGTCGGGTGCGGCACACGGCACAACCGGCCGGTGTCACGGGTCGGCCTGTGAGTCGAGGCGGATCGAACTGCGGCGCAGCACCGACGCGACCGGCAAGTCTACCGGTCAAGCCCGGATTGTCCGCTGATCTCGCCGCCCCGCCGTGTCTGCGGGGCGCCTCAGCCGCCGGTGGCCGTCTCGGTGGCGAGGCGTCGCCGGTGGTCGTCGATGATCCGCCCCATGGTGGCCACGGTCTCGGCCAGTTCGGCGTTCACCACGACCACGGCACCGAGCTCGCGGGCGGTCTCCCGCTCGCTGGCACCGTAGGACAGCCGGGCCCGGACGTGGTCCTCGCTGTCGCCCCGCCCTCGCAGGCGGTGGGCCTGATCACCCTCGGTCGGCGCCTCGAGGAACAGCAGCAGCGCCTCGGGGTGGCGCCGGCGAACCTGGCGCGCACCCTGGACGTCGATCTCCAGGAGGATGTCGCAGCCCGGCGGCGGGTCAGGGTGCGGTGTGCCGTACCGGTACTCGCCGAAGTCGGTCCACTCCAGGAACCCACCCGCCTCGATGGCCGCGTCGAACCTGGCGCGGTCCACGAAGTGGTAGGCGTCATCGGGTTCACCTGCCCGCTGGGCGCGGGTCGTCCACGATCGGCTCAGCCAGAGCCGATCATCCTGGCCGACCAGTAGGCGCGCCAGCGTGCTCTTGCCGGACCCGCCCGGTCCGGACAGAACGATCAGCAGAGAAGATGCCGTCGGTCCCGATCCCTGGATTGTCGGCGCACAGCGCGGCGGCTGTTACGACAACTTGGCCAAGAGTGCCTCGCGCTGCTTGACGCCGAGGCCGCGCAGCCTCCGCGTCTCGCTGATGTCGAGTTCGGACATGAGCCGGCGCGCCGTCACCTTCCCGACGCGGGGAAGGGACTCCAACACCGACAGCACCTTGGTGCCGCCGACGACGTCGTCGCCGGCTGCCATGTCCAACACCTCTGACAGGCTCACGTTGCCGATCTTGAGGCGCTCCTTCAGCTCTGCCCGCTGGCGGCGGACCGCCGCTGCCTTGGCAAGAGCCTCCTTACGTTGCTCATCACTGAGTTGGGGGGGTAGTGGCATGGCGGGGACTTTAACCGTGTCGCGGCCGAATCCGTGGCATTTGCGCCACGAACGTCACTCGCCGGCGCCGGGCTGCCGCTCGCCGGGCCTCGGACTCAACCGGCGAGAAGGGCTGCCGCAGCGGCAGCGGGGTCCCCGACGGCGGTCACCGGACGTCCGATGACGAGGACGTCGGCACCTGCCGCGACCGCCCCGGCCGGCGTCGCCACCCTGGCCTGGTCGTCGGCGGAGGCGCCGCGGGAGCGGATCCCGGGCACGACGCGCAGCAGGTCCGGAGCGGCCGCCCGGATCGCAGGCAGGTCGGCGGTGGCACACACGACCCCGCCGCAGCCGGCCGCGGCGGCAGCGCGGGCGCGCTGGGCCAGCAACTCCGGCGCGGCCACCGAATCGCTGGTCAACACGGTTATGGCCAGTGCCACCGGCGGCTCGGAACCCGCCGCGCGCGCCGCCTCGGCGAGTCCCTCCGCGCCCGCCCGCAACATGTCCCCACCGCCGGCGGCGTGCAGCGTGACGTAGCGAGCCCCGAGGCTGCCCAGGGCGCGGGCCGCCCGACCGACCGTGTTGGGGATGTCGTGCAGTTTCAGGTCCACGAACACCTCGAATCCCTCGTCGCGCAGGGACTGCACGGCGCGGGGCCCGACAGCGCCGAACAACTCGAGGCCCACCTTGGCGATGCCGAACCAGGGACGCAGAACCCGCGCCAACTCCAGCGCCCGGTCCAAGTCGTCGGTGTCAAGTGCGACCGCGCAGCGGGCGGGATCCAACGGTGCGCCCGCCGGCCGCGGCGAGATGCCCGCCGTCACGACGCCCCCCGCTGCCGGGCGCCATGCGCCGCGCCCGTGAGGTCCCCGACCCGCGGCACGCCCCGGCGCCGGCACCAGGCCGCCAATTCGCCACACACCCGCTCCGGAGCGCGTGGCGAGGCGAAGGTGGCCGTGCCGACCTGCACGGCGCAGGCGCCCGCCATCAGCATCTCGACCGCATCGGCGCCGCGC